>CALBIE010000044.1 GCA_937893495.1 uncultured Verrucomicrobiales bacterium
TCGCACACAGCCGCGCTCCGGCCCATTTGCAGTCGGGGGCAGTGTCAAGATGCGCTCTATACCGGCTGGCTTGAGTTCTGTTGGCTTGAGCCCTTGCGTTCGGTTCTACCGGATGGTATATACCATTTATGAAAACGGCCAAAGTCTTCATGAACGGGCGCAGCCAGGCCATTCGCCTGCCCCGGGAGTTTCGGGTGAGCGGGACGGAGGTTTCCTTGGAGCGCGTGCCCGAGGGCATTCTGATCATGGAGCGTGACCCTTGGGAGATTTGCCGGGAAGCGTGCCAGGAATTGCCGGATGATTTCATGAAGGAGCGCGATCAACCCCCCGCGCAAAAGCGGGACTGGGGCCGCGAGGGATGATCTATCTGCTGGACACCAACATCGTCGTTTACATGGTGCGCGGGTTGAAGGTCGGCAGGAACCCGAACGCGCGGAACCGCGAACGCCATCGAATCGCCCTCCGGATTCTGGAGCGCGCCCGCAAGCACGCGACCGCCGGAGATGAGGTCGCTTTGTCCGCCATCACGGTGGCCGAGTTGGAATTCGGCGCGCACGGCAGCGACGAAAGCGAGGCGGAACGCGGCGCCGTCCGGCGTGCCATCGGACCCTTCAAGCAGCTCCCGTTTGACGCTGACGAATGCGCCACCCGGTACGGTGCCGTTCGCCACCATCTGGAGGCGGCCGGGAAACCGATCGGTTCACTCGACACGCTGATTGCGGCCCACGCCCTCGCGCTCGCCGCGACACTGGTGACCAACAATACGCGGGAGTTTGCGCGTGTGCCGAGATTGAAATGTGAAAACTGGGTCACTTGAACCGCGGGCGCCATTTCGCTGTCATCGTCAATAGGAGCGGAAAGATTGCCGGTAACCTTTCCCCTCTTACACGTCAGGTATCCGTGGCATGATTTGTCCGTCTCCGATGACCACTGAACCTTTCCAACCGACGCCCGAGCCGACGCATCGGGTCACTGCGCCCGAAGACTTCCGCACGACGCGGTGGACCCAGGTCGGCCGCTCGAAATCCGATTCGCCGGAGGGACGCAGGGCGTTGACCGAACTGTGCGACGCCTACTACGAGCCCGTGGCCGCGTTTCTCCGGTGCGAGTTGCGGGACGCGGATGCGGCCAACGATCTGGCACATGACTTCTTTTCCCGGATGCTGGAAGGCGGGACCATCGCGAAGGCCGAACCGGGACGCGGACGTTTCCGTTCCTATCTGCTCGGCTCGGTGAAGCACTTTCTCTCGCATCACCGGGAGGCCGCGCGACGGCTCAAACGGGGTGGCGGCATGGAAGACGTGTCCCTTTACGATTCGAAGACGGGCGAGGACCGTTCTTTGCCCGATGCAAGTGTGCTTTCTCCGGACGCGGCGTTCGATCGGCAATGGGCGTTGACCGTGTTGGCGCGGGCGTTCGAAGCGCTTCGGGAGGAATGCGAAACGGCGGGGCGCGCGGAGTTTTTCGACCAGGTCAAGCCGTGGCTCACCGGTGAGGCCGCACACGGTGATCAGACGGCGCTGGCCGCGAGCTGCGGCATGAACGCAAACGCGCTGAAGGTCGCGGTGCATCGGCTGAAACGGCGCTTCCGCGAGTTGCTGAAAGCGGAGATTGCCGGCACTCTCGACGACGCCGGCTCGATTGAGTCGGAGATGCAGGCGCTGTTCGCCGCCCTGGGAAATTAGAAAGTTTCCCGGTAACCAAAGAGCCGCCGCGCGTCAGGACACTGGCATGAGCGAATCATCCGAATCATCAAAGTCCTGCCCCCAGTGCGGCGCGGCCCTGCCGGCCGAGGCGACGGCCGGGCTCTGTCCCCGCTGTCTCATGGCGGAGGCGATGGAGCCAACGCAGACGGACTCCGAACCCGCTTCACCGCGAAAGACCCTCGCGCCGGAGGAACTCGCGCCGCATTTTCCGCAGTTGGAGATTCTCGAATGCCTCGGCCGCGGCGGCATGGGCGTCGTTTACAAGGCGCGGCAGAAGACACTCAACCGCTTTGTCGCGCTCAAACTGCTGGCGCCGGAGCGCGTGGAAGACGCCGCGTTTGCGCGACGTTTCACCCAGGAAGCCCAGGCACTAGCGGCCCTCAATCATCCGAACATCGTGACGATTTACGACTTCGGTCAGGCCGGTGGATTTTATTTCCTGCTCATGGAGTTTGTGGATGGCGTGAATCTGCGACAGGCGATGAAGGCCGGCCGCTTCACGCCGGATCAGGCGCTCGCGGTGGTGCCTCCGGTCTGTGAAGCCATGCAGTGTGCGCATGAACACGGCATCGTGCATCGCGACATCAAACCGGAAAACCTGCTGCTCGACAAAGATGGCCGGGTGAAGATTGCTGACTTCGGCATCGCGAAGATGCTGGGAGGGGTGGGAAGCCCCCTCACCCCGGCCGACTCGGCTGAGCTCGTCGCAGGCCTCTCCCCCGAGGGGGAGAGGGAGACGGACAGGTCGAACGCGTCTGCATCTGACTCCCTCACCCCCATCGGGGGAGAGGGCCGGGGTGAGGGGGCATCGGCGGCCACCTTTGCCTCCACCGCCGGCACGCCGCAGTACATGGCCCCGGAGCAAAAAGAGAACGGCGGCACGGATCATCGCGCGGATATTTATTCGCTCGGCGTCGTGCTTTACGAACTGCTCACGGGCGAACTGCCGGCGGACAAAATCCAGCCACCCTCGCGCAAGGTTCAGATCGACGTGCGACTGGATGAGATAGTGCTGCGCGCCTTGGAGTCGAATCCCGAGTTGCGCTACCAGACCGCGGGCGAGATGCGGACACAGGTGGAAACGTTTACCTCCTCCCCTCGTAGCAGCCGAGGTGACGAGGCTCAAACTTCGGGAATGGATCAGAGCCTCCTTACGTCGGCTGCTACCGGAAGCCGCTCGCGGTTTATCAAATCGGGTTTCAGTGTTCTCACCACTCCGGAACGACTCGCCACGGCAGCCGGGCAGTTCCTTTGTATTCAGACACGCGGACAGCTTATTCTCGACAGCCAGCAACTTACCCACTCCCGCCACGGAGTGAACACCATCATTCCACTGGCCGCCATCCGCGATCTGAGCATCGGCAAGTTCCCGCGCACGGTCAACCCGGCCGGCATTGATCTGCTCAGCGTGACGTATGAAGTAGGCGGAATCCGCCGGCAGGTTTTGCTGTCACCAGCGGCCGGGTGGTTTGCCTTTCCCGGCAACTACAACGCGGGAGTGATGGAGTGGTTCGGAGTCATTCGCGAAGCCGTCATCGACGCTTCCGGCACGGAGCCCACCGTTACTCCCCCGGATAAACTTGGTCTACCGGGGAGCAGTCCCGTTCTTCTCCTCCTCTTCGTGGGCATGATTCTTCTGGTGAACCTGCCGCTGATGTTGATGTTACAAAATCAAAAACAGCCTTCGCCGGTCGTGAGTCAACCCACGATGGAAGCCGTGCAGTCCAGTGCATTTTTCCTCCTGCTCGCCGGAGTGTTCGGCATCATTGGTGGCTTCCTCATCTGGCGCGTTGTGAAAGGGGTGCTGAAATCCGATGAGGCAGATCGAGAGCCGCGTTTTTCGCGCACCGCCATGCTGGCCACCTGCTGGATACCCGCCTTTTTGCTCGTGTTCCCCGCGATATGGTTCTTGAGGCAGGGTGGATCCGCTTCACATGGCTGGAGGCTGCTAGTCCTGCTTGTTCCGATACTGCTGGGCGCCACCGCGCCTTTCGGTACGACAATTCTTGGCTGGTTGGCCGTATCCAGAATCCGCCGGTCTGCCGGAAAACTTTACGGTCTGGGCTTGGCGGTGTTTGACGGACTGCTGTTCCCGTTGCTGGCATTGGATTTAGTGATTCTCTGGACGTTTTTCTTCTTCATGGGAATGCTGGTTGCTTTCTACACGAATCTGTCGGTCATCGGTGACTCCCGAATCGATCCACCCTTTCTAACGTGGGTGGCGAATGATGTGGCCCGGCAGGGTGCCAGCGTGTTGCTCATCGTATTCCTGGTGGTTCTCGTGCTTGCTGCCGTCGATTTCCTGATCATCCGCGCAATCTGGCGCAAGGTGAATCGGTCGCCGATCGGTTCCCCCGCAGCGAGTCCCGAAAAGTCACGCCCGGGTTGTCTCCGATCCTTGCTCATATCCGTGTTCCTGGTGGTCACCGTGTTCGGGGCGGCGGTTGTCCTGTGGCGGACTACCGAACGGCTCCGTCCGGTAGTGGCCCCGTCTTTCACGCCCGTTCGGTTGGACAAAAATGTCGTCATCCTGGATTTCGTCGCCGTGCTGTCGCAGGGTCCGGCCGAAGCGCAGGTGTACATGGACGGGCCGCAATTGCCGGCGAAGGCATTGCAAGCGACGCTCAGTTGGGTGGATTCGAAAAACGCGGAAGTTGTCACGGCAGGCTCGGCCGACAAAGACCGGCAGGTGCACCCGCTGCGCACGGGCACCAACTCCTGGCGCGCGGTCCTGGTCCTGCCAACCGAAGCGTTGGCCCGGGAAGTATGGGAAAACCTGCAGCCGCTCGGTCCGTTGGAAGTCCAGCCGGATCATTGGACCGGGGGTGAGTTGTTTGAAGTAACGGCACCCGGTGACGGGACCTACACGGGCTACTTCACGGTCGGGCGCGTCCGGCCACAAGCCGACGCCCGCAGCGAGTTCCCCACCGGCGCGCACATCGGTCGCAACAATGACTCGATCGTCGTTACGCACGACAACGTGGACCTGCATCATGTCCTCTACTACGCAGGCAATTTCGGTTCCTCCTCGTCGGGTTGGCAGAATGCGAAAACCCATTCGTGGGTGGACGAAGGCGCGATAAAACTGAAGAACGGCCGCACGTTTGGTTACCGGCGCATAGCGCTCTATCCGGATGAATTGATCGTGAATGGCGCGCGCTACGATCTTCGAAAAGGGCGGGTGTTCGTCCTGAATGACGATGGCATGAAGGAACAACTGTCTTTGACGGTTTCACTTTCCACGGCGAAGGACCCGATTGCTCTGGGGGCGTTGATTGCCCGACATGGCGTCGGCACGCCTGCCCCCCCCGTGAAAATCACTCCGGCCGTCAAAATCGCACGGCAGCCGGCCCCAACTCCCGTGAAAGTGACGAAAGGCGTGAACAATGGGATTTCCAACATTCTTACCGACAACACCAGCGCCACCTTCGACGCGCAGGTGAAAGTCGGGGAGGCGCTGCGAGTCTTCATCGGTGATGATTACCCCGGATGGTCAACAATGCCGGTCAAGTCCGGCCCAATTTCGGTCATTGTCAAAGCCTCCAGCCAGATTCGCCTCGACGACGGTTCACTGGGCAGAGGGTTCACCATCAAAACGGATGGCGGCACGGTTTACGTGGCGATTACCCCGGAAGGGCCTGTTCCGTTTGGAGAACTGATCTTTCGCACCGCCGACAAGGTAACCGCCAAATCCGGCAACCACACCTTTGCGGATATTCGAAAGCCGGACGGCACGCTCGTGCCGATGTCCGCCTGCGTAAGGCGAGCTCCAACATCAACAAAGTGAGCAGCGCTCACCCTGAGTTCGCTTCTCACTCGCATCTGCAGAACAGGCGACATTTCCTGGTGAAGAATTTACATGCCGAACGACGGCTGCGATGGGTGATTTGACCGAGCCCAACCAGTCTCTACCGACAGACCTGCCCACCGGGGCCGCTCTCCCGCGCGAATGCTTCTAAGAAATCACAGCCCTCCGCGTCATACATCCATGAAAGCGATCTTCACCATCTCAGCCCTGGCGGCTCTCCTCATTTTCTCACAGAGACCGAGCACCTTTCGTTCGCTCAAGTCGTGACTCGGGCAGGTGAATCCGCGGCCGTTGAAGCCGAGGCACGACAAGCGCTACAGTCCGTCGATTCCCAACCAAAGCCGGGGCAATAGATCCAACCGACGGCGCAAGACACGCGCCGTCACGATTAGATTTTACGGAAACAAATGCTGCGGCGTTAAAAATATAACGCAAAATTTCTTGCCTTATTTTCGACATGCGTTAAAAATGTAACGCATAATCTGATGACACCCATGCCTGACTCCTCCCATCTCAGCCGCCGCGAACGCCAGATCATGGACGCCGTCTTTGCCCTTGGCGAAGCGACCGTGAACAAAATCGTCGAAACGATTCCCGACGCACCAACGCCCATGGCCGTGCGGCGCATGATGCACATCCTCGAAGAAAAGGGGCATCTCAAGCGCCGCGAGGAGGGGCGCGAAGTCGTCTATCGGGCACGTGAGTCGAAGGACAAGGCCGGCCGCAGTGCATTTCAACGCGTATTGGAAACATTTTTTGGAGGTTCGCTGGAAGAAGCGCTCGCCTCCCATCTCGTGTCGCGCAAGTCCGGCATTACGGCCGAAGAAAGGGATCGGTTGATCGCGTTGGTCGAACAAGCGAAGAAGGAGGGTCGTTGAAATGAAGACGGGCTCGTTCGTAATTCCCGAAAGCACGCACACGAAGTTGAGGGAGCGCGGCATTCATGCCGCAGAAGGGTCCATCTGCAGCTGGCGGTCCCGCGCGAAACCCGCAATCCAGATCACGGGAGAATATGGCGTGTCAAAACACGCCGTTCAAAACTTCGCAGACCAATTTGCAAAGTCACGTTTCTGCGGAATGAATTCCGCGCTCCAACAGCATCGTTCCGGCTTAATAACCGCTCAAATCCCATTACAGCCATGAACCGCATTCTCTTTTCACTCATTGCCCTGCTCAGCGGGCTGACACCGCTCGTGTTTGACGCCGCCCTGAAAGGTGCGGCGCTGCTCGCCGTCGCCACGCTTTGCGCGCTCGCCATGTGGCGGGCATCCGCCGCCGCTCGGCATCTCGTCTGGATTGTCGCGGTCATCGCATTGCTCGTCGTCCCAATCCTTTCCCTGGCGCTGCCACAGTGGCGCGTGCTGCCAAAGTGGGCGGTCGCTCCGGTTTCAGCGTCTTCTCCGAATGCAACGCCTATTGGAGCCATCAATGGGGCAAGCCAGAATCGTTCACCCAGACTCGCACAACCGCTGGAGCCACCTACATTCGATGCCCCTTCCGCAGCGGAGCAGACTCCCGGCGACATTACTATTGCCGCGTCCCACTCCGCTCCGCCCGCTGCATTGGAACCGTCCCGAACATGGCGCGAGTGGCTCGCACCCGTATGGGCCGCTGGTTTCACTGTCCTCTTGTTGCGTTTACTCGCCGCGCACATCTTGCTTCGTCGTGCAGCGAGAGGTTGCACGACTGTGCCCGCGCCGAACGCCAACGCCGCCACAGTCCTGGCCGCTGCCTGCCGGCAACTCGGCATCCGCCAGCGGGTTACCTTGCTCCACGATGAAAAGCGGACGATTCCCGTCGTCTGGGGCGTCTTCCGGCCGCACCTGATGCTACCCGCCGAGGCTGGCGAATGGAGCACTGAGCAGATGCGGTCCGTGATTCTGCACGAGCTGGCGCACATCAAACGCCGCGACACACTCGTCCAATGGCTCACACAATTTGCCTGCGCGCTGCACTGGTTCAGTCCGCTCGTGTGGTTCGCGGCGTGGCGGCTGCACGTCGAGCGTGAGCGTGCGTGCGACAATCTCGTTCTTGCCAGCGGCGTGCGGCCCTCGGCGTATGCAAAGCATTTGCTCGACGTCGCCACGAAACTCTCGCCCGCACGCTGGACATCGGCATGCGGCCTCGCTATGGCGCGTAAATCATCGCTTGAAGGCCGTCTCCTCGCCGTGCTCAACAAAAAGCTGAACCGTCGCAGCGTCACCAACATGCTTGCCGCCATCGCGGTGCTCTTTGGGATGGGCATCGCAATTCCAGTCGCCATGCTCCGCGCGGCGGACAAAGAGCCGGCGAAGCTAACCAAGCCAATCGATACCGGCCTGAAGCCGAAAGCCGAAGCGCCGAAGCCGGTGGAAGCTGCCGCAAAGTTGGGCGAGCCGCTTGCGGCGCAGAACTGGACATCGCCTCCGTGGGGCGCGGCGAAAGACGGATTGAGCGCGGGGATTCGCATCGTCGGCGACGCGCGCATCGGCGGCGAGGTGGATTTGAGAATCGCCGCTGCAGACGCTGCCGCTGAGCTGAAGGGCGCGAGTACCAAGATTACGCCCAAGTCCCTTCTCGGATTTTGGAGGGGCACGCTGAATGGCGAGGCGATCAGTATCTCCTTTCATCGCCCGCCCGCCGATACCGACGTTCAATGCGACATCTATTTCGGCAGATCGACCATCGGCGCGCCGATGTCTTTCAAAATCGCGCCGGATGGAAAATCCGTGACGCTGCTGTCGTTGGGACGCAGCGCAGGCGGCGGGGAGTATGGAAGGCTCACTCCGGGAGAAGCAGGAACGCTTCAGCTTGAAGTCACGGGGAAGCCGGCGAAACCGGGCAAAACTGTTCTCACGCGCCAGGCGGACGAGCCATCCGGTGAGCCGCGACAAAAGGAACCGCGCACGCTTTTTCGCGAATGGAAGAAGTCCGCCTACGCCGATGGCAAAATCCCTGGCGCGCTCATCGGGAAGCTGGCCGAGGAGGTGCGAAAGTATGCGGCAGCCAATCCCAATCTGCACAGCGGGCTGCAACTCCCGAAACTTCTCCCGCGCTTCGATGCGTCGCGCAATTGGACGCCGGCCGAGGCCGTCTCGCTGCTGGATGATGTCGCTTACTATGCGACCGATCCCATTGAGGCCGTGTTGGCGGTGCCGTCGGATGCGCTGTGGGAATCGAAGGTGCGCTTTGAAATCATCCCGGTGAAAATCGCGGAGTGGAGCGCGGAGAAAAACGGACTTCGCATCGGAATGCGCGTGGTGGGGGGCGAATGGAGCGTCGGCGGCAAGGTGCGCATCGAAATGTGGCTGCACAACGCGGGTGCAAAGGATGTTTCGTTCAACGCGAATCCGGGCCGGGCGGATGTGGGGCTGACGGTCGCGGCCGTCGATTCCGAAGGCGAAGAACGTTGGGCGGAGAACGGGAACGTGATTATCATCGCCATCCCGATGCGCTGCACACTCCCGGCGGGGTTCGTCGCGAAGGTGAAGGAATTCGAGGTGTCATTCGATGCGCCGGACAACAAGGAGTTGGCGTGGATTGCCCCGAAGTTTCGCGACCTGAAGCCCGGCAACTACAGGCTGCGCTGCACTTGGGCTGACGCGCATCCAACCGTGTCCGGTGCGGGCGACTGGACGGGCGCACTGGCGACGCCGGAATTTGATTTCATGCTCGGCGGGTTGGACGATTTGAAGCCGGCCGCAGCGCTGAACGGTCTCCCCGAGGATGTCATTCCGGAGCTGACGCGACAATCGAACGACAAATACTCCGCAGTCGCCTGTCAGTCGGAGAAGCACGTGAATTTCGTGCTCGTCTATCCAGGCGCCATTTCGACCGGGCTGAGCGAGACTTCGTTGGATGCAAACGGCAAGTGGAGCATCGAGGGCAACATCCATCTTGTGGATCTAGCGAAGACGAAGGCGGCGGGCAAGAATGTGGACAAACGGGTCATCGCCCTGAAATACACGTCGGGCGCGCCGAACACGCTGTTCCTCGACGGCAAAGCCTACGACCTCGCCAGACGGTCGAGCGCGACGCTGACCGCGATGCTGGACATGCCGGGTCGCGTTTTCATGCTGCGCGATGAAGGCGAGCCGTTTCAGACCCATCGCATTCTGGCGCTGCGTAGCGAGAAGGACCTGGAGACCGTCGGGAAATTCGCTGCGCATGATATGTTCATGGCTCAGACCTACGCCGACAGTCGCCGGGTGCGCAGAATGAAGGGCTACGTGCTGAGTTGGGACACGCAGCGACCCATTCAGCACAGTGACGGCGAACACGTCGCGCAACTGCGGATCTTTCCCGATGGCCGCGTGCTTTCACTGTCGAACGGCCGCAGATTGAAAGAGTTCAAGATCCCGGCCGCCGCGCTTGCGGAACTGCTGCGCTGGCTCGTGGAAGAGGGCGGGGTTGGTGAGTGGAAACCGATCAAAATGAAGATCGCGGGCACCGGGCAGGAAGTGGAAATTCCGCGGGTAGGGAACCACTGGGACCAGGCGACGGAGATGCTGTACTTCACCCGGAACGGAAAGCGCTACGGCTCCGTTGTTGAGAGTGGCTCGCCCGGAGCGGAGGCGTTCAATGCCATTCGCAAGCGGCTGCGGGAGGTGAGCCCAAAAAGTGCTGCCGCAGCCGCGAAACCGGCGGCTGACGGCTACGCGAAGTCCGGCGTGCCAGTCGCTGACTTGAATATCCCGCTTACTTGGAGCGCAGAGCAGAACGGGCTGTGCCTGGGAATGCACATCCCTGAGGATGCAAACTGGCGCATTGGTGGCGAGGTGAAGGTCGAGCTGTGGGTGTGCAACCCCGGCGACAAGGACGTGAGATTTCAATGGACCGACCGGCGCGATGTTGGCATCCGGATGAAACTGAAAGACGCCAACGGCAAGGATCACGACACGGAGAAATGGCTAATGATGGTCGGCCGGCCGAACTTTATACCCACGCGACTTCCCGCGGGGCACGTCATGAAGGTGAAGGAGTTTTCCGTGAAGCTCCTGTCCCATCGGGATGCCGACGATTTGCGGTTCATTGGCGAGCCGCGGTTCAAGCTCCCTGCCGGTGATTACAAATTTCGCTGTGAGGTGGACCTGCCAGGACTGGGCGCCAAGGTGCTCGACGGCGAGTGGAGTGGCGCTCTCAAGACCGGCGAGATCGAGGTGAAACTTGTCGCAGCGGACGCGCCTGGGGCGAAAGCCGGCGCGAAACCGGAACGCGTGAAATTCCCCGACGAACATTATACGAAGGACGGCTTCCCGCTGGAGGACTTGGATGGTGAGGGCGTGACGTGGAACGCGGACGAAAACGGGCTGTCGCTCGGCTACCGCGTCACCGGTGACGAATGGCGCATTCTCGGAAAGGACCTGAAGGTTGAGCTGTGGGTGCGCAACTCCGGGAAGGAAGACGTGAAATTCCAAATCCTCCGCCGCACCGACGAGGGCTTGCGCGTGAAGCTCACTGGCGCGGACGGTAAAACGCACGTCGCGACTGTTGTGCCGACTGATAACTGGCTGGTCGGCATGAAGCACCACCTGTCCCCGGGGCAGTGCATCAAGGTGAATGAGTTTTCCGTTGGGCTCCTGCCGCCGGATCAGAGTGGCCAAACAGGCAACGAACTGCATTTTTTCGTGCCGCCCGGCTGGTACAAGTTTGTGTGCGAAGTGGAAGTGCCGGGTTTTTCCGCGACGCGAACGGATGGCCGGCAAACGGTGCCCGGCGCAGGCGAATGGACGGGCACACTTGCGACCCGGGGATTGAATTTGGAGGTGCTCGCGCCGAGTGCGCCGGCACCGAAACCGCGTATCGAGTGGGCACGCGTGAATGTCCGCAAGAATGGCGAGGTTTCCCTCGATCGGAAAAAGGTGACGCTGGATGAATTGAGAATGCGCGCGGCCGAGGACCGAGCGAAGCGGTTCGTCATCTATGCCGACGGGGACGTAGCCTACGCGAAGGTCACCAAAGTGGTGGAGGTGCTGAAGGCCGCGGGCGTCACGGATTTTTCGTTAAGCAAGGCGCGCGTGGGCGATGGGAAATACCGCGTCGCGAATCGGTCGGGGAGCTACGAGTTCGACGGGAAGCGCAAGTTTTCAATGTGCCGCCCGAGCGAGCATCCGCAGTGGTTCACGGTGATGTGGCCGGCCGAGGGTGACCGGCCCAAGTGCTGGCTGCGAACCTATCCAAATGTCAACGCGGAGCATGGTGGAAAATGGGCCGTGGTCTGGGAGCCGGGCACGGATGTGCTGTGGTGGGTGGATGACACGGACGTGGGAAAGATGACGGCGACCGACCCGGTGCACGTCATCGTGGAGCGCGAGGGGCGCAAAAACAATTTCTCTCGCGACTTCGGGCTGCCCGAGGGGGTGAAGACTGAGTTTCGCCGATTGGGTTTTGAAATCGGTCGAGACAAGACGCCGGGGCTCGAAAATGTCATCGGTGGCAACACGGGCGGGCAGCGCATCGTCTCGGCGGAGTTCGGGTCGTGGAGCATCAAGGGAACGGTGACGGATGTGGACGGGAAGCCGCTCGCGAATGTGCCGGTGCGCGTGACCACCAATCAGGAACTCAAGACCGTGACGACGGACGAGAAGGGAAATTACCGCGTGTATTTCACACTCCCCCTCCGACTGCTCGCCAACTGGCGCGGCGTCAAAGCGGAGCCAATCCTCGAAGGCTTCACGGAGCGCGACATGACAATGTCAGGGGAATTCAACGTGTTGCTCCACGCCGGCGAGCAGCCGCAGCGGGTGCGTCTCGCGGGAGAGGGGAATTTCAAGCCTGGCCCGATCCCGCGTTTCGGCGAACGCGATCTCTTGCCCAGCCCTCCCGCCGTCACGCCGGGCAAACCAGGACGCGCGGATTTTGTGATGCTCAAGGCTGGCGAGATCAGCGGCGAAATCGTGACCGACGACGGCAAGCCCGCGCCGCCGCATTTCATTGCCGCGGCCACATCGGAGCAGCGTCCAGGATACAACCTGGCGATTGTGAAAAGCGACGCGCAAGGCCGCTTCCGGCTGAAAGGAATCCCCGCGAACAAGCCGGTTGTTTTCACCGTGAATCCCGACGGGAAACCCTTTGAGACAACCAAGTCGTCTGCGGCAAAATTTGAGCCGGCGGGCACACACAAAATCCGAATCGTCCTCCCGTCCGGTCGCGACGCAAACCGTGCGCTGAAAGTCGAAAGGGTTGACGATGGTGCCAGGTAAACCCGAAGATTCCCGGTGACAGAAGCATGAGTGAAACGGCCGCAAGCCCATCCGAAAAACATCGTCCGCGCCTTCAACGGTGGCACCTCATATTGTGGATCGTGTTGATCGGATTCTTCACGTTCATTTCCGTTCGTGGGGAGCGCGACGAAGCTTTCCGAAAAGGGCGCGACATCCCTATCGCGCGTTACGTCTGGAATGCCGCCGCCATCCACACCGGCCCGTCCGCCGGCGTTTTGTACTGGGACTGGGGTTATCACAGTGTCAGTGGAGTCATCAATCAAGGTGCACGGGCGCGAATTGGGGGCGGTGCCAATCAAGCATTCGTCCTCATCGTGACCGTCGTCTTCATCACCGTGCTTTCGCTCAATGGCGGCATTATTCCCCAGCCCGTGAGCAAATGGGTTCACGTCGTCTATGGCGTTATGTTCGTCCTGGTAACCGCGCTGTGGTATTACAGCGCAGCACTCTCGCTGGCAGCACTGATCTGAACACTTTCATTGAGTTTTCCGGTTTTTATCGTCCGCTGTCGGGATGAATGGCGTGTCTCTGATCTTTTCCGAAAATTTGTTCGCGGCATACCACCTGCCACCAGACAATCCTGAACGACAACTCTGCTGCCCGAACAGACCGGTGGATCCATAAGATGTGGAATTGAAGCATGGGAAAAAACTTGAAATTGCGGATGCCCAGGAACCAACTGCAAAACTGTAGCAGCCGACGTGAGGAGGCTCTGATATTCTTGAAGTTTGAGCCTTGTTACCTCGGCTGCTACGGGGTTTTGAATTCGCCTCTCAGGTCTGGAGAAATCCTGCTTTTGGTTTGTCTGCTTGGAGCCCTGCTGCTCCCCTTGCGGATGGACGCCGGTGAATCCACGAATTCGTTTCCACGATATAGCCACCCGGTCATGACTTGGATCCCGCATTACGCGGTCGCAAGATGCCGAACCCGATTGCTTGAGTCGTTCGAGGGCGTCGGGATGAAAGATGCGCTGACGCATCTCGGACTCCAATTCTGGACTCCGACCAGGGACGGTGGCATTACCCGCGCCGGAAACACCAACGATACAAGCGATGCGGTAATCACAGGGTTGCGGAACTG
>CALBIE010000045.1 GCA_937893495.1 uncultured Verrucomicrobiales bacterium
GCAATCATTGACGCTCTGGAATCAGGTGACCCCGATGCCAACGACATCGGCAATTGGGTTAGAAACTCCATCAAAAATGTGGCGGTTGGCCGAGGGAAAAAAGGGACACAAAGGGATGGATTTATGATTCCGATGGAAAGCGAGGCGATTTTGCTCGCGAAGTCAATATACCAGAACACGCTCCGCCGACCATCAAAGGGCAGGATTCAATATTATCTGAAATCGGACGGCTATGGTTTCAATTCAAATACCCGTGTGAAATGGGAAGGGGTATTTGCTCGGGCAGGGTTGGCCGATCTTCCCGATTCCTATTCAGACGATCCTCTCACTCCTCTCACACTGTAGCGGTAGCAAACTGTGAAGTGACGCTCAACGGGTAGTTTCATCCCCATGGTTGAATCTACTCATCCTAAATTGGAAGCGGCTAACGCCAGCTTGAAACCCACCACAGTTCCCGAACTACTCAGCAAGGAACAGGTCGCGAACCTCCTCGGAGTGACGGTTCGCACCGTCAACAACCTCATGGCGAAGCGGAAGATTCCTTTCGTCCGCCTGACGGGCAGGATCGTGAAGATACCCGCTGACGCGTTGTGTGACTCGCTGCGCCGCCAACTCCACCACTCCAAAGCACAACTCACCCAATAAAAAAACCGCCGCGCCAAACTGGCCGCGACGGGTGCTGAATTACTGTTCTTAGCTTCCGGTACGGGCGGTGAATGCGCAAGCGGAAAACCACTATTTCCATGACTATTCACGAAGCAAAAGATCGCGTACGGATTCCATATCTTTGGCGCTTATTCGGATTCAACGGAGAACCTGGGCAGAGCAGCTTTTGCCCATTTCACGAAAACACAAACTCACCTGCCTTTTCGGTCTTTGACGATGGCCGGGCGTTCAAATGTTTTGCCGGTTGCGGACAAGGTGACGCGGTTACGTTCATTGAACGGGCTGGCCGCCTATCCCGTCGCGATGCCTGCCGCCGCTTGGTTGAACTGGCCGGCGGTTCAACGTCTCGAAACCGCGAAGACTTCACGCCATCGGCAGCCTGCCGGACAAGGAATCCGGCGCGATTGAAAATTGAAACCACGAGCGGAACGCCATCACAGCTTGCGCATTTTGCTGCCCTGCGGAACGTCGGGACGCTCGCCGTGGACATGGCCGCCGCGCGCGGGTTGCTCGCCTTCGGCACGCACTGGGGCCGCGAGGCTTGGTTCATCCTCGATCAATCCCGTCGGAACGCACAAGCCCGTCGCATGGATGGCGAGCCGTGGGAGTGGTTGAAGGATGGCGAAGCCCGCACGGCGAAGGCCATCACCTTGAAGGGCTCCGAAGCCGGCTGGCCGATTGGCATCCTCGAAGCCGCGCGGTTTCCATCCGTCGCCCTCGCGGAAGGCGGACCGGATTTGCTCGCCGCTCATGGGCGCATCTGGTTTGAAAACCGAGAAGGCGATTGCGCGGCCGTGGCGATGTTGGGCGCGAGTCAGTCGATTCACCGCGAGGCATTGCAACACTTCGCCGGAAAACGGGTCCGCGTCTTCGGCCATGACGATGAAGCCGGAAGCCGAGCCGTGGAATCTTGGGCACGCCAGTTGACGGAAGCCGGGGCAACCGTGGACGCCTTCAACTTCGCCGGGCTTCGGCAGGAAGACGGTTCGCCCGTGAAGGACTTCAACGAACTTTGCAAATTGCATCCCGCCGATGCTCTCGAAGTGGGGAGGATTTTACCATGAGCACGGGACGCATCTACAAACCCAAGGCCACACGGAAGGCGGAAGCCTGCAAACAGTTCGAGACGTACTACGATTCCGGGCGAAAGACCTACTGGATAACCAACGACCGTGGGCAATGGATTGAAGTCACAGAAACCGCGCTGCGGCGGTTCCTCAAGCAGATTGGCTTGTCACCCAAGCCTCCCGAGGGCTGTTTCATATCCCCACTGGAAACCCGGTTGATGGCGATTCAGACCAAATGGGATGTGGGTTGGGCCGGCTCCCTCGCGGGGCATCATAAAGGCATTGCGGAAGCGGATGGTCACCGGATTCTCGTCAAGGATTCGCCGAAACTCGTTGAACCATCCCTCGGCGAGTGGCCTGTTATCGCGGCACTGCTGGAAGGTTTGTTTGATGACGAAGAATGCGATCAACGGCCCTACGTCTTCGGCTGGTTGCAATCGGCCCTTGAATGCCTTCACCGCAGACAGTTCCGCTTTGGGCAGGCCTTGGCAATCGCCGGACCTCGCGACTGTGGCAAGAGCCTGTTTCAGAATCACATCGTCACGCCGCTACTCGGGGGGCGCTCCGCCAAGCCTTACCACTACATGAGCGGCGGAACGGATTTCAACGGAGAGTTGTTTGGCGCGGAACATCTGCTGATCGAAGATGAAGTTGCCAGCACGGACATCCGTGCCCGGCGACACTTCGGCGGACGCATCAAGGACTTCGTGGCGAACGAAACCCAGCGCCATCACGCCAAAAACCGGCAGGGAGTTTCACTGCTGCCGTTCTGGCGGATCACTATCTCCGTGAACGACGAGCCGGAAAACCTGTTGGTGCTGCCACCGATTGATGAATCGCTCGCAGACAAGATCATGCTGTTGCGGGCAGGAAGGGCGGTTCTCTCCATGCCGACGGGAACCCTTAACGAACAGGAAGCGTTTCGCGCGCGGTTGAAATCTGAGTTGCCAGCATTTGCCCATCATCTGTTGCACGAATTCCGCTTGCCGGAGGAATTGCGCTCCGAGCGGGCTGGGGTTGTTCATTACCATCATCCTGCGATTATGGCGGCATTGGATGAACTTTCCCCGGAACTGCGTCTGGCCGAACTGATTGATCTGGTTCTATTTGATTCACTGGCCGCTGACCCATGGACGGGCACGGCAAATGAACTTCAGCGGCGGCTTCGCGAATCGAAACATTGGCCGGAGATTAACCGCGTGCTGACTTTCGCGAATGCCTGCGGGACATACTTGGGACGGCTGGCGAACAAACATCCTGAGCGTTACAGCCGCCGGCTGCGGGACGGCATCAACCGATGGACCATCATTCCTCCCCGAAACTGAAAACAGGGTCCACTGATACACTTTGTCACCCGTTAAAGTGGACGAGTGGACCCTGTTTTACACTTCGTCAGCTTCCCTGCCGAGTCCGCGAAAGTGCGGGCATTCGCTGCATTTAATCTCCACCACAACGCTGGACAAGGAATAGATTCGGCACTGCGATTGCCACCCGTTCAATTACCGTCGGCACTTCCAAAACGGAGAAAAAGCTGGGTTCACCATCAAGATGTTTAGTGACTCGCAAAAGCCATCTTTTCCCATATGGTAATAGATTTGATGAAACATCGCTTGATACTGAGCTACGAAGAATTGAAACGCCTCGAACGCGTGATGTTGCGGAAGGGTGGCTCAATGCCAATGCGCGAGGTAACCCGTTCCTACGGAATTCCCCTTTGGATAGTCGATAGAGCTGTGCAGGGTGGTTGGGTAAAGACTTACTTTCGCAAGCCTCCGGGGCGTGGTCGTCCGTCTCGAATCGGGGAATTTCGCGACTCAAGTTTTGCTAACTTGCCGCTGCGAAGAAAGGAGATAGAGCCGGGCTTCAGTGGGCGGCATCGGCGCTTTGCTCTCGAATGCGTTTACACAGCCGTTGAAAGGGGTTCAGTCAGGTTTGGCATACCGGCCATCGTTGATGTTTACCAAAACCTGTATCAGTGCAGGAGTCGCGAGGGGGCAAGAGCGTCGGCTTCAAGATTGATGAAGCGACGCGATGTTCAGGCAATGCGCCAATGGTATTTCGCGAAGCTGAATCGTGAGGTTTGGAAGGACGAAACCATGCCGGACACAATATCGGGAATACGGAAACGATTGCAGGAAGTTGGAAGCGAGCGGGCGGATTGGTTTTGATTCGGTTAAGCGTCACCTAATTGTTCTCTGGTTTGATCTTCTTTTCTTGCACTCGTTTATCGATCTCGTATCGCAGGATGATTTTCTTTTGATGATTCCCGACAACTTCACCAATCCAGCCCAGAAAGCTGAAAAAGGCTATCAAGCTGATTATCCAATAAAGCCACGTCATTACGTCGTTTCATCTTCTGCAATAGGAGGCGGATCACCATCTCTGTAAGATTTCAGACCAATTGAATGACGTTTTAACCAGTCCTTTCGCGCTCGTGCAATCTTACCGTCCGGTTTGGCATCGAACATTTTTGGAAACTGTTCATATTCGTCCATCACGAGCAAATTCATGTAGGCGGGACAATGCGCATGCGAAGGCCATATTGCCTGCGCATTCGTCAGATCAGATTTAGCAGCTTCCCAGTTTCCTCTTTCAAACTGAAGGTTCCCACGATTGAGAAGCAAGACTGGTGCATTGGGATATTGGTTCAATGCTTCATCAAATTGGCGAAGCGCTTTTTCCAAATCGCCTCCGTTCCAAACTTCGACTGCCCTGTCTTTGAGCCGATCCTGATCTAGAAGTTCCTTGGCGTTATTGATGGCGTTCCGCGAAACGTCGATTGGATAATCAGAGAGCAATGCCAATGCCTTTTCTTCGTCGGTAAGCAAGCCCATCTGAATGCGGGCCGTGTTAATGAACTGGAAAAAGGCAGACAATCCTGCGGTAAGCAGAGACAACGCAACAACAACGTAAAAGGTCAGCATTTTCGCAAAGCCGGCCCACTCGTTCACAAAGCCGGCCAGCTTCCAAGCACCAAACGCAATCCCTGCACAGATCAATGCGCCAAAGAAATAAATGGGCAGGAAAAATCTTTTACCGGGAACGAAAAGCAACGGGATTGCCGGCATACAGGCCACGATTAACCCTGCGCTTCCCCCAATCATCATGGCACAGAAGAATGCGCAGACCATTTGGGTGATGATTGAAACGATCCACATGACTTAGTCACTTGGGCTGTTCTCGACGTTACACATTATTCCACCGAGCACGGTTGCGACTTCTTGTGCCGAAACAAGATGGAGAAGAGCATTTCCGTATGTACTCAGAACGAAATGAGGTTCGTAAAGCTCACGGGGAAACCGTGAATCAGATTCAGGAAATAGTTCAGATAGGATGAAACCAACCCGATTGGAAACCCTTGGACTCTCGTTGAACAACACTTTTCCAAAAAGTCCGAAACGGGATTTTTTGATTTTAACTCCAGTCTGCGCAACGGATATGTGGCAGATGTCCCCATTGTCTGTTTTTAGGACTGCCCACGAAGTATCCAGCCTGCGGGTATGGTGAAGCAATGTTCCCATTTCGTTGGAATATGGGCATATACCGGAACATATGACAACTCGAATTGCTCCGCATACGGAACAGGAAATTTACCAAACTTCACGAACTTGGTCAGGGCTCGTTGCACCGCATTGTTGCCATCCATCCTCCAATATCCTCTGCGCTCTCTGCGTTGAATCCGTTCGCTTAAAAAAACGCAAAGATCGCCGAGAACGCGGAGGTTCGCCGAGTCCTGATATGAGACTTCTTTCCCGTAAACCTCTCGTAATTTCACAGTTGCCCCGGTCTTGTTCTTCGACTTTCATCATGAGTTCATGAACAGGGGCCTCTCACCCAATGACAACACGACCGGGCCGTGGTCTTACATGGCTCAGAAGGACCAACAAGCACAGCACGGAGGCAACATTCATTCGGTCCTTGCGGTATTCTTTCTCTCCGTTGGCTATTTAGTATCGATCTTGGTGATCTGGGTCGCACAGGTGCCGCTCCTAACGTGCCTTTGGATTCTAGTCATATCGCTTGGAGTTGCTGCAATTGCAGGGCTCGTGACCGCTGTTGGGGAGAGCCGCGTCCGGCGAGACTTGGGCTACTGATTTACAACTGACGATCCGATGAAACCGATAACTGACACAATCACCGCTCCATGCACGCATTGCGGCAAGGAATTTGCACACGACGTTTATTTTCGAATTGATGGCCATGGTTATCCCGCCCTCACGAAAAAGGTTCTCGATTATTCCGCATTCGTCGCCCCGTGTCCCT
>CALBIE010000046.1 GCA_937893495.1 uncultured Verrucomicrobiales bacterium
GTGAACGCCCTCGTACGGGTGACTCCAACAGGCGCTCGCGCCACGAACTTCACGACCGATTTCAATACCAATGCCTCGGTCCGGGCCCTTGCCTTGCAGACGAATGGGTTGATTCTTGTTGGCGGGTCATTTCTCGGGGATACCAACCAGCTTGCGAGCGCCCTCGTGCGTTTGAATGGCGATGGCACTCGCGACACGAACTTTGTTGGACTTACGAATGTCGCGGGACCAGTCCAGGCAATCCGACTCTGTAAGGATGGGACAATTCTTGTCGCCGGTGGCATCGTCAGTCGGACGAATGGAGCCAACGGGACGAACCTGGTGCGAATCGTTCATTTGCTGACCAACGGAGTCGTGGATACGAACTTCGGCGTGGATACAAACTTTGCCGTGTTGGCCGGTCCCGACGATTTGGTTTTCAGCATGGCGCTCGACTCGGCGGACCGGATTTTCGTCGGCGGCACATTTCGAAACTATGACACCAACAATCGCGCGGGAATTGCCAGCCTCACCGCCTGTACGACCAATGCGCAATCGGGCGGAGGCGGCGGACAACTGACGACACTGCAAGGCACAGTGCGCAATGCGGTAAATGGCCAGACCATCCCCGGCGTCCTGATCCAGGTCGGATCGAGTTCCGGCATCACAGCGGCAGGTGGAACGTACAGTATTCCCAATGTGCTGGTCACTAATGTCACCATGAGCGCTCAATTGAGTGGATTCACGTCAGCGACCAACCTGGTAAATCTTCTCACCCAAGCAGTGAACACGGTGAATTTCAACCTCTCGCCCGGCATCTCCGACACGAACACAATCCGACTTGTGTTGACCTGGGGACAGAATCCTGGAGATTTGGATTCCCATCTTCGCACGCCAATTCCGGGCGTGTTCACCGATCACGTCTTTTTTGGCAATCGGGGAAATTTGATCACCTCCCCGTTTGCCAGTCTCGATCTGGATAACGTATCCGGTTTTGGCCCGGAGACCATTACCATTACCAATCTCGTTCCAGGCATTTACAACTACTACATCCATCGCTTTTCAGGCATCGGGACAATTGCGTCATCACCAACCCGCGTTGACGTATTCGGGTCTGGCGGATTGCTGGCCACCATTACCGCGCCGACCAATATTGTTCAGGATTACTGGCGCGTGCTACAGATCGACGGCACGACACGAGGCTTTGCCATCATCAACCAGGGCAGTGTCCCCGAGCCGACAACCAACATTTTCCCGGTAGTTTACACCCCGCTCGGCGGCGGCAGTGGTGGTGGGAATAGCGGAGCGCCAAACGTCTTGACTCAACCTCAGGATGCCTTGGGATTCAATGGAGGAACCGTCACGTTGTCGGCATTTGCCAGCGGAACCCTGCCACTCACCTACCAGTGGTTGCGTAACGGAGTGCCCGTTACGGGCGCTAATCAGTCGGTTCTCGTATTGAACAATCTACAAGTATCGCTGGCCGGCAGTTACACTGCGCGAATTTCCAACCCTTCGGGCACCGTCAATTCTCAGCCCGCAACGGTCTCCGTACTCTCGACCACTCAACCGTTCGTGATCGGTCAGCCGATTAACACGAGCGTGCCGCAGGGAGGAAGCGTCACATTTACCGTGCTTGCCGGCGGCGGCAGCCCTCTGGGCTATCAATGGCGCCGCAACGGTTCAAGCATTCCGGGAGCGAACAGCCCGACATTGGTATTGACCAATGTCCAACCCGGAAGTGTCGGAAAGTATTCCGTCATTGTCAGCAATCCGTTTGGCGTCGCGGTAAGTACGGAAGTAGATTTAACAGTCCTGACGGCTCCAATCATTCTGAGCCAACCGCAGGGTGCCACTGTGGATGCTGGCGCGACCGTTCTCTTTTCCGTGACTCAATCGGGGGCCACTCCGCTCTTTTACCAGTGGGCGCGCGACGGCGTTCCGATTCCAGGAGCGACCGTGCAAACACTCCGACTCACCGACACACAATTCACCAATAGCGGTAATTACACGGTGAGCATCTCGAACGTGCTGGGAGTTACGACCAGTCAACCGGCCTTGCTGACAGTACGATCCCGCCCCCTTATTTCAGTCAATCCGGCGGACGCCCAGGTAACAGCCGGTAATGTCGTTCAATTCAGCGTCCAGGCAATCGGCACGCAGCCGTTCTTTTATCAATGGCGGCACAACGGGACCAACATACCGGGTGCCACCAGTGTCAACTTACAGCTGACGGGTGTTCAAACGATTAACGGCGGACCTTACACGGTGGCGGTGACCAATTCGCTGGGATCGGTGACGAGTTCAATTGCCAATCTTCATGTCATCCTCGCCAACTCGACGATACCATGGTCTCAGAACGCCGGCGGCACAGGATCCGATGTGGGCAAGGCAATTGCGGTAGACGCTACCGGGAACGTCCTGTTAGCCGGCGAGTTTGCCGGCACCGCCACATTCGGCACCAATACCCTTACCAGTGCAGGGCTTAGCGACGTGTTCCTCGCGAAGTTGGATGCCAACGGGAATTACCTCTGGGCGACCCGGGCCGGCGGCAGCGGATCCGATTCCGTGAACGATTTGGCGGTCGATAGCAGCGGCAACAGCCACTTCACCGGCAGCTACGAAGGTTCGGCGAACTTTGGAGGCATAGCGCTTACGAATTCCAGCCCGACTTCGTTCAGTGATTTGTTTGTCGCCAAATATGATGCCAATGGGAACCCCGTATGGGCCATCCGAGAGGGCGTTCAATTCGTTTCTGATATCGGCAAGGGGATTTCCGTGGATGGAAGCCAAAATGTCTATATCGCGGGAAATTCCGGAATCGAGCCTTTCGGTGGCGCCGCCTCCACCAACTACGGACGAGTACTGCTGGCCAAGTATAATTCCAACGGCGTACGAGTCTGGGCCCGCAAAGCAGGGAGCGTGGCGGGGGGCAGTTTCGATTCCGGCAACGCTGTTGCAGTAAGTTCCAACGGGTTTACCGTGTATCTCGCCGGCTCATTTCAGAGCACGCAACTCACGATAGCCAGTCTGCTGCCCAATCAAGGCGGTTCAGATATGTTCATTGCGCGCTATGACCTGGCCGGCAATCTGGATTGGGCTCAACGATTCGGCGGGCCGGGGAACGAAGCGATTCATGCCCTTACCGTGGATGCCAGTGACAATTTGTTCGCCGCCGGGGAAATTTCCGGCACCGTAACCGTCGGCCTGACGACTCTGCAGAGCACTGGAGGTTTTCTGCCCGATGCATTCGTGGCCCGGTTTACCAGTAGTGGAACCCCTATCTGGGCAACCGCCTTTGGTGGCACCGGTTCGGACAGCGCTCGTGATATCGTGGTCGATAGCAGCGGACGACTACTCGTCACTGGTTTCTTCTCAGGTGCAGGCCAATTTGGCACCAATCTGATTAGCAGTGTGGCCAACACATCTGACCTTTTTGCCGCGCAACTCGACCGCGAGGGTGGCATTCAGTTTGTTCAGCAGGTCGGTGGCAATGATCTCAATGGTGATTTCGGTTTTGGGGTGGCAGTGGATGCTGCGGGCAACGGATTCTTCACCGGCGGCTTCCACGGCACAGCGACGGCTGGCAGCGGAACCCGCCAGAGCGCCGGCGGCTCCGACGTCCTGCTCGGTCGATTAACGCTGGGCGCCGTGGCTGGCCCAGCCTCGGGGCCGGCGATGGAGTTCACCGTCTCCGGCAATCAGATCATTTTCTCCTGGTTAAACGCGCTTCCCGGTCTGCAGTTACAGGGTCGTGGCGATTTGGGAACTGCTGGAGTCTGGACGAACCTTCCGCAACCAGCAATTTTGGTCGGAGACCGGTTCTTCCTGACCAACACGGTGTCAACGAATTTTCAGTTCTTCCGACTGCAACGGCCGTAATAATCGGGCGGCGATTTGCCAGATCCGATTTGTGAATTGCCTTTTCCTTCAAGTTCACCGTCGATGGCACCGTGATTAAGTTTTCTCAAACGTTGGCAGGGACATCGCGATCGCTCCCCGGTTCGTTTAATTCGCTATAGGAGAAAGCCAGGAGCAGGAGGAAGAGAAAAAACAGCGACGGTGTGTTGAAGGGAAAATCATACAGCGAATGGGCCAGATACCCTAGAAGCCCAGCCAGTATAGACACCCTGAAGGCAGATACCTGGGCGGTCGTACCTTTGCTTCCAGGATTAAACACCTCGGGCCTTCGCACGATTCCAATGATGATAAAGAATCCCCAAACAAACGAACCAGTCCGCCCCCATTCAAAAAACGTCTGGTAGTAATCCTGGTGAGCCGCGTTCCAGAACTTGCCCTCGCTACCCACGGGAAGGAGTTTCGGATACGTCTGTCCATACGGAAGAAAAGCGAGACTGAATGCACCCGGTCCGAATCCTTCGCGCGGAGTGTCCCGCGCCATCGCTTTAAACAACTGAGTCGGATAACGATCCTGTAGCTGTACGATTGCCCCCTCAAGTCGATTACTGCGAAACTGCCAGGACAAATAAAACGGGGCCGCGACCGCAATGGCGAAGCACAATATCGCGACACTTCGTTTAAGGCCGGCTATGCCAGAACGAGAATCTTCGGTTCTATTCCGAAAAAACAGGACTCCCGCCCAGATGGAAGACAGCAAAAGGATGGCCAGGCCAATGACCCAACCTCCACGCGAAGTATTCAGCATCAGCGCGGCCGCAATGAGCAAAGCGCTCAGGATCCACGCCGCGCGACCTGACTCACTGGCTTTACCAAGAAACGACGACCAGACAAACCCTAGATTGACCGCCAGACCGAGATAGAGAAATGCGGCGGCGTTGGCATGATAACGATACGTAAAGAAGATCGTTTCAAGGCTTTTGAGTTGATCTCCCCAGAGCAGTTCCTGAGCGTCCGGGCCGATAATTTTAATCGCAATTCCGCCGACTGAAAAAATTGCGGCAACGATGACAATACTTGCCAACAACCGGAACTTCCAACGGGCGTCGAAGGCAAAAAACATTAACAGCAACCCCGTTATGGCCGAAAAATTGAGCATGTAATCCAGCGAAATGGCGCGATCAATGGAACCGGGTAGCTGATGGAAAAACGGGTTGCCCCACATTCGGATGAATTCCATCCCGCCATTGTACAGATGGAAAGTATGGGCGTTGAATGTCATCCACCACCCCTGGAGATTCAGCAGGACCAGGCACGTCAGAGGCAGGAGCGGAAGTCGCGGCCACCGTCGTTGCACAACGTAGCTAATCAGAAAAACAACAAACGCCGCGAGGGCGACCTGGTTAAAATAGTTGCGAGGCGCGACTCGCGTAATCCCATAGGCAAGCGGGGCATAAGCAATCAGGAAAACAAACAACAGCCGGGGAGTCAGATACAGAAACCCACGCACAAAACGACTGAAAGAATGAGTGGCATTGGGCATGCGATTGCAGCGAACGATTATCGAGGCAGCTCAATGGGTAATCTAGCCTTTTGATGAATGACCCGCGGCCAGCTCATCGCACAATTCATGGCCGGCGCGAATGCTCTCGAGCAGACGAGTGAGTTTGTCACTCAGTTCGGCCGGATCGGGATTGGCGATCAGCTCCCTGAGCACTTGCATCGTTTCGCCGAGTGGCTTCTTCAATTCCTCGGCGATTCGGCGGGAGATTTCATCCTTCGCCTGTTGCGCGGTTCGCAACTGAAGATGAGTTCGCACCCTGGCTTTGACTTCGTACGCCTCGAACGGCTTGGTGACATAATCGACGCCGCCGTGCGCGAAGGCGGTTGTCTTGTCCTTCTCCTCGGTCAATGCCGAGATGAAAATGATGGGGATGTCCGCAGTTTCCGGATTGTCCTTCAACCTGGCGGCGACTTCGTAGCCGTCGAGCCCTGGCATCATGATATCGAGCAGAATCAGATCGGGTTTGTTGCGGGAAACATTTCGGAGGGCGTTTTCGCCGTCGAGCGCCACGCTGATTTTGTAGCTGTCGCGGAGAGTCTCGACCAGCACATCCACGTCGGCCTTCGTGTCATCGACCACCAGCACGCGGCAATTGGAAATATCACTCATAAATAAGTTCAGCCTCGGTTTTGCCCCGCATCATTCCGCAATCTTGCCGGACAATCAATGCAACTGTGCCGGGAATCTGTCGGCGCTGCCGGAGAGAATTGCATCACTTCATTGATTGGCTCACGGATCCTGCTGGGGAACGCCGGCAGCGGCAAGCAGGCGTTGGCACGTTCCTTTTGAGCGTTGCAGCTTCTCTGTGAGGCCGGAAAGAGCCTGATGTATCTTTGCCGCGTCCGTTTCTTTCAGCAGTTCCGGAATCAGTTCAAGGGTGAGGTCGATGGGTTTCGCCAACTGCTGCGCCATAGCCACAGCGATCTTCAGATGAGCCGTGTTGGCGCCCTGCGCTGAGGTCGCGACGCCCTCAAGCTGGTCGCGCATTCTTTTGATGTCGAGATGCGTTCGCACCCGAGCCTTCACTTCCTGGGCCTGGAACGGCTTGGTGACATAATCGACGCCGCCGTGGGCGAAAGCGGTCACCTTGTCATTTTCTTCGGTGAGAGCGGAGATGAAGATGATCGGGATGCTGCTGGTGGCCGGATCGGATTGAAGTTTCTCCGCCACCTGAAAACCGGTCATTCCCGGCATGATGATGTCGAGAAGAATGAGGTCCGGTTTGCCACGCTCGATGTTTTGCAGCGCGCTTACTCCGTCCAAGGCAACGCTGAGTTTGTAGTCGTCACGAAGGGTTTGGGCCAACACGTCCACGTTCGTTTTCGAATCGTCCACAATGAGCACCCGACATTCAGATAGGTCTTGCATATTGGTATCAATTAGTCTGTGTCAGTAACTTGTCCAATTCGTCCGATGCCGCAAAATAGTCGTACCCGTCGATTTGTTGGCGAATTGTTTCCAGGCCGCTCTTCAAATCAGCCGGAATGCCAAGCTTTCCAATGGTATCCATCGCGGTTTCGATCGCTCCCATGTCTCCCTCATCCAGCCTTGCTTTCAGGTCATCCAATGCGGCTTTGAGGATGGGTCCATCAACCGGCTTTTCGGCTGTCGTGGAGTTCGTGTCTTCCTTCGGGCGCATTTCATTGATGGCCGACAGTACATTTTGGAGTTCTTCGTTCACGTCAGAATACAGGTGTTCAAAATCCCCCTGCTGATCCTTGATGGCCATCTCCAAAGCCTTCGCGCGAATGCGTAATTCCACCGCGCTCAAATTTCCTCCGGCTCCTGCAATCGAATGGGCATGGCGACGGGCGGCTTCCCAGTCCTTCGCATCCATTGCGTCGCGAAGTTCCTTCAGGGTCGCCGGCTGACCGTCCGCAAAGCGCAACAACATCTTTTTGATGGAGCTCCACGGAAGCCCGAGCCGTTGAAGGGCGTCCTCAATGTCGATTCCCGGAATTTCGAGTGGTCCGTCTGCTTCGCCGTCGGCCGTATTCGATTCATCGATGGTTGGGGCACTTCTCGCGGCATCCATCGGAACCCATTTTCGAAGGGCGGCAAAAAGCTGATCTCGGTCGATCGGTTTGGTGACGTAATCGTTCATCCCGGCTTCGAGGCAGCGCTCCATGTCACCTTTCATGGCGTTGGCGGTGAGTGCGATGATCGGGATGTCGCGGTCGGGCCAGCGTTTGCGGATTTCCCGGGTCGCGGTGAGGCCGTCCATCTCAGGCATCTGCATGTCCATGAGGACCAGGGCGTAGTCGTCGCATTTGTCGAGTTCGTCAATCGCCAGACGGCCGTTTTCGGCGATGTCGAGGTTGATGCCGGCCGCGCCCAGCAATTCCCGCGCAACCATCTGATTGGCGTCATTGTCCTCGGCCATCAGGATTCTCACCCCTTTGAGCAGGCGGATGTTGGCCGCCTCATCATCTTTGGCACTACGCTTAATCATCGTGGTCTGGGCCGTGTAGGTTTCGTCAAAGATGCTGGCGATTGAGTCAAACAGATGAGACGCGGTGATCGGCTTGTGGAGGAAGGATCGAGACCCGAGCATGGCCGCCCGCTCCTCTTCTTCGTGAGTGGCGAAGCCCCTGATCATGACGACCGGCAGATTTGCCGTGGCCGGTTGACGACGGATTTCCCGAAGCGTTTCGATGCCGTCCATGCCGGGCATCAGCCAGTCCATCAGCACCAGATCAAAGGGGCGTTCCACGGTTTGCTCAATATTGGCCGCCCGTATGAGTTTCAATGCCTCCAAACCATCCCTTGCCAGTTCGCATTTGATGCCAAACTGATCAAGCAACGTTGCCATCAGTTCACGGGAACTTTCGTTGTCATCGACGACCAAGGTGTGAATGTTCCGGACTGAATCGGGGATTTCGAGGATTGCCCGATCATCGCCACTTTCGAAGTCGACATCGAAAAAGAACGTCGTTCCCTCCCCCGGTTCACTCTCGACCTGAAGTTTCCCGCCCATCAGGCCGACCAACTTGAGACTGATGGCCAGTCCGAGACCGGTGCCGCCGTACTTGCGGGTGGTGGACGAGTCCACCTGACTGAACGAATCGAACAGGGTGGGCTGCTTCTCTTTCGGGATTCCAATGCCTGAGTCCTTCACCGAAAACCGCAGCCGAACATTCCCGGTGTTTGAAGGATTGTCTTTGACGTGAACCCGTACGACCACCTCACCCTTTTCGGTGAACTTGAACGCATTCCCGACCAGGTTGATCAGAATCTGCCGGAGGCGCAGGGTGTCGCCGACAATCTGGTCCGGAACGTCCGGTTTGACGTGGACGATGAATTCGAGCTTCTTTTCCAGGACGCGGCCTCGGAAAGAGTCGGTGATTTCTTCAAACAACCGACGGAGGCTGAAGGGTTCTTCTTCCAGTTCCATTTTTCCGGCCTCCACCTTGGAGAAATCGAGAATGTCATTGATGAGCGCAAGCAGTCCCTTGGCGGAGGAGGAAACGATCTTGAGGAATTGTCGCTGCTTGGCCTTGAGATCCGTATCCAGGGTGAGCTGGGTCATGTTGATGATGGAATTCATCGGCGTACGGATCTCGTGGCTCATCGTCGCCAGGAACGCGCTCTTGGCCTCCGTGGCGGCCGTCGCTTTTTCGTTGGCTTCTCGCAGTTGTCCGGCGGTCCGATCGCGTTCCGCAATGTCTTTCTGAATTGAAGCGGCCATGCGGTTGAGCGTTTCCGCCAACTCGTTGAATTCATCCTGCGAATCCACCTTGGCTCGAACCGCGTAATCGCCCGCGTCAATGGCATCGGCGGTGGTGGCCAGCTGTTTGATCGGGGCGATAACGATACGTCTGAGAACGGCGATCAAAATGACGGTGGTCAGAAGCAGTCCGGCGAGGGTGAATATCAGCAATTGGTTCCGCAGCGAGACAATTGGGTCGCGGACCTCCGCGAAATCTTTTTCTGCCAGTACGGCCCAATCCAATCCCGGGACGCTCAGCGGTTGATAGGACGAGAGAACGGGGATTCCACGGTAATCATCAACCGTCTGCGTACCCGATTCCCCGGCGAGCGCGGCTGTTACTGACGCCGTATCGACCGTCCGCTTGAGCAGCGTGCTCTCCTCAATAAACCGGCTGTCCGACCGCATCAATTTGTCCGGGCCGACGAGATACGATTCGCCCGTTTCGCCCATGCCGGACCGTTCGCCCATGATGGCGTTGATTTCATCGATCGATAGCTGGGCGGCAAGAACCCCAATCTTTTTGTCGCCGATGTAGATGGGCGCGGCGACGAATGCGGCGGGATTGCCATAGCTGGGGCCATAACCGGCAAAATCTATAACGACCGCTTCCGCATCCCTGCCGGACTCGTTCGCTGCGCGGAACGCGTTTGCCAGGGTGGATTCCTGATATGGACCCGTCCGAAAGTTTGTTGCGAAATCGGTCTCCTTGAAGACGGTGTAGACCAGGTTTCCCTCCGGATCGAAGATGAAAATGTCGTAGTAGCCGGCCCACTTCGCGTAGTCCTGAAAAAGCGAATGCCATTGGCCGTGGGCGACATGGTAATCGTCCGCTTCGGTGACCCGATCGAGTTTGTCCTTCTCACCCACCGGGTTCGGGTTTTCTGCGATGTAGATGCGCTGAAGAACATGACCCATTGGCGATAGGTTCATGACCTGCTCGATGCCGGGCCATTTGCCTCCGGCCTTCTCCAGGCGCGGTCGGTATTCGTTTTCGTAATAGGTGGACAGTTTTTGGTCATCTTCGGGAGATGTCTTGGCTTGCGAATCAAGTTCTTTGAACGCGGTGATGAGGCTGGCTGCGGCCTTTTGAACAGCCGGCGATTTGGCGATGACCGGAATCCGTCCGATACCCGTGCGAAGAAGACGCTCCACGGCATTGGCACGGGCGACACGTACGGATTTCAAGGCCTGCGCTTCCTGCCCGAAAAGCGCCTTCGACGCACGCTGGATGCTGACCCAGGCGACAAGGGCCAAACCAACCGTTGTGACGGCGAGTACGACCGCGAGGATTTTCAATGAGACTCTTGTTTTCATTCAGTTCCAAATGCTTCGTCTCAGGCGTCTGGAGAAACGGAATTGATGACGCCATCCGTAACGTCCGCTGCCGTGAAATAGTCGTACTGCTGGATTAATGATCCGACCTTGTCGATGCTCTTCCTGACCTCTTGCGGAATGCCCATCTCGTTCACTGCGTTCATAGCGGTTTCAATCTCGCTCATGTCGCCCTCTCCCAGTCTCGACCTTAATTGTTCAAGGGCCTCCTTCAGTGCATCGATGTCGACCGGCTTGTCGGCAACCGCAGCTTTCTTGTCCTCCTCGGGTCGCAATGTGTTGATGGCCTTGAGGACACATTGAAGCTCTGCATCCATGTGGTTGTAAAGTTGCTCCAAGTCCCCCTCCTGATCCTTGATGGCCATTTCGAGGGCCTTGGCGCGAACGCGGAGCTCGATGGCGCTGAGGTTGCCACCCGCTCCGGCGATGGAATGCGCATGGCGACGGGCGGCCTCCCAATCCTTCGCATTCATTGCATCGCGCAAATCTTTCAGCGTATTGGGTTGTCCATCGGCGAAGCGAATCAGCATTTTCTTGATGGATTTCCATGGAAGGCCGAGGCGTTGAAGTGCGTCGTCGATGTCGATTCCCGGAATCGTCGGGACGTCTTCATCGGGGAGCACAGGCGCCTCGCCTGTTCCGGCCAGCGCCCCCGCTGGCTGGTCTTTGGCAGCGGCATCCCTTGATGATTTCGATCCGCGTGCGCTCCCCTCGGGAATCCAGCGTCGCAGCGCCTTGAAGAGATGACTCCGATCAATCGGCTTGGTGACGTAGTCGTCCATGCCTGCATCCATGCATCGCTCGAGATCGCCTTTCATGGCGTTGGCGGTCAAGGCGACGATGGGCAGTTTGCGATCCGGCCACCGTTTCCGGATTTCCCGGGTCGCGGTAAGTCCGTCCATCACCGGCATCTGCATGTCCATGAGCACCAGCGGGTACTCGGTGTCCTCGGCCAGTTTATCCACCGCGATCTGGCCATCGTCGGCGATGTCGAGCGTGAAGCCGGCGTTCTCGAGAATCTCCTGCGCGACGAACTGGTTGGCCTCGTTGTCCTCCGCCATAAGAATGTGCACGCCGGCGAACTCATCCGCGGCAATCGGTTTTTCTTCCTCGCGGTCCTTGTCGCGATAGATGCTGGCGGTATTCGTGTTGTCGTAAAGGCCGACAAACGCATCAAACAGGTGGCTGGCGGTGAGGGGCTTGTGAATGAAAGCGCTGACGCCAAACAGCTTGGCCTTGTCCTCCTCCGCCTTGCCCGCGAAGGCGCTGATCATGATCAAGGGAATGCCGGAGGTGGCGGGCTGACGCCGGATCTGTTTGCAGACCTCGATTCCGTCCATTCCGGGCATGAGCCAGTCGATCAAAACGAGATCATACGGATTTCCGGTTTCCCGATTGACGTTTCGCTGAGTCAACATTTCGAGTCCGGTGGCGCCATCTGGTGCGGTCTCACAGGACATGCCGAAGTTCTCGATAATTGTCGTGATGAGTTCTCGCGTGCTGCGGTTGTCGTCAATCGCGAGAATCTGCAGTTCCTTGATCCCGTCGGGCACCATGTGCGGTAGTGTATCGGCGGACTTGCACCCGAATTCTCCCGTGAAATAGAACTCGGATCCCTCGCCTTCCTCGCTCTTGACGGCGAGGTCTCCCCCCATCAATGCCGCCAGCTTCTGGCTGATCGCAAGTCCGAGGCCGGTACCGCCGTACTTCCGGGTGGTGGAGTTGTCCACCTGGCTGAAGGACTTGAAGAGTCGTTGTTGGCCCTCTTCGGAGATGCCGATTCCTGAATCGCGGATGGAAAAACGCAACTGGACTCTCCCGGCTTCGTTTCCATTCTGCTGCGGCGTCAATTCCACCAACGCGACCCGCAGAACAACTTCGCCCTTTTCAGTAAACTTGAAGGCATTACCGACGAGATTGATGAGCACCTGCCGCAGTCGCAAGGTGTCGCCAATGACCTGGTCGGGCACGTTGCCTTCGGCGTGGACGACGAACTCGATTTTCTTCTCCAGCACCCGGCCACGGAAGGAGTCGGTGATTTCATCGAGCAATTTGCGAAGACTGAAAGGTTCTGCTTCCAGATCGATTTTATCCGCCTCCACCTTGCTGAAATCGAGAATGTCGTTGATGAGCGCGAGCAGTCCGCGGGCGGAGGAGGTGACGACGTTGAGGAACTGTTTCTGCTTCGGGTTGAGTTCGGTCTCCAGCGTCAGTTGCGACATGTTGATGATCGCATTCATCGGTGTGCGGATCTCGTGACTCATGGTCGCGAGGAAAGCCGACTTGGCCTTGTTTGCCGCTTCGGCTTCTTCGCGGGCTTTCTCCAGCTCGAATTCCGCCAGCTTCATCTCTGTGATGTCCTGAGTGACACCGAACATGTCGGTCGCCTTGCCGTCCTTGTCGCGAACCACGCGGCCGAGCGCGTGAATCCATGCAATCTTGCCGTCAACGGGACTCTTGTAGGGATAGGTTGCGTCGTAAACCGGAATCTTGCCCTCGATGGCCTCCTGAAAATTCAAGCCGGTCTGTTCGGCGATCTTCTCATCGACGGCCTTGATGTTGTCGAGCCACTCCTCGATCACTTTGTAACGAAGGTTTTCACGTGGGGGATCACCGAAGATGCGGGCGGCGCGTTCGGAAGAGTTGTAATAACCGGAATCATCCTGCGGGACATGCCAGTGCCCCGATTTGGTGAGTTCGAGCGCGGTGTCCGCCAGGAAATTGGCGTGCTCAAGTTTCTTCTGCGCCTGTTTGATTTCCGTGATGTCTGTGGATATCCCGGCGATGGCGAACATTTGTCCGGAATTGTCAATCAACGGAAACTTCTGGGTTGCGAACGTCCGCAGCTCTCCGACCACCTCGTATTCCTCTTCATACGCAACGAGTTTTCCAGCCGCGCGGGCCTCATCATCCTTTTCCATAAACTGTCTCGCCCGATGTTCCGGAAACAGGTCGAAGTCCGTCTTGCCGATGACATCCTCTCGTTTGGCGTTGATGCCCGCCAGCCACTGGCGATTGACGACCAGGTAACGCCCCTCCACGTCCTTGACGAAAATGATGGCTGAAGAATTATTCATGACCCCCGTAAGCAGCCCCTGGCTGCGGGCCAACTCTTCCTGCGCGCGCCGTCGTTGCTGCACCTGGCCGACCTGGAGTCCGATGCTGGATACAATTTTCAGGAGCCGCTCGTCGGCTTTGGCTTCGTCCTCGGAAAAGAACTCGAGCACCGTGACGACGTCATTCCCGATCTTGATGGGAAACCCAAACGCACCACGCAGTTTTATTCGTTCACAAAGTTTGGCCCGTGGAAAATCCGGATCCTTTTGAATATCTGCAATCCATGCCGGCTCACCGGTTGCCCAGATGCGGCCGGGCAAGCCAGCGCCGCGCTTGAACCCGGTCGATTCAGAGACCTTTCGAAACTCGGCATGATCATCGGATTTTTCCAGATGCCAAATGGTACTGGATCGCAATTCGTCCGAGCCATCGTTTGGCGCGAGATACGCGTGACCGACGGGCCAACCGGTCAGTTTGCAGACCATGTCCAGGCATTGTTGAAGCGCGGCCTCGAACGAGTCGGCATTGATCGCGAGCTGGGTCGCCTGGTAGAGGAGCTTGGCTTCCATCGCCTGTCGCTCGATTGCCTGCTGGGCCTGCTTGATTGCCGTCACGTCGTTGAACGCGATCAATTGTTGATCGCCGACCGCCGTCGAGCTCTGGCTGATGTGGCGAACCTCACCGGATTTGGTGCGGATTTCGTAGTCGAATGGTTTGACGGATTCCCGCTTTGTATAGGCCGTTTCCGTGAGGCTTCGCCAATGCGAGATGAGATCGGAGCGGCGATTTTCATCCGGCACGACCAGTTGCAGAAATTTTTCGAACGTGTCGGCATCCTCGACGGCATACCCGGTCAGTTCGGTAAACCGGCGGTTGCCATACACGGCGCGTGGTCCGCTCTCCGTATGCCGGGCAATGACCAGCGCCACGGGCGAACCGTCGAGAAAATTCTGCAACTGGCCTTTGGCCTTTTGAATCTCGTCCTCCGCCTGCTTCCGCTCGGTGATGTCTTCCGCCACGGCAATGAAGTGGGTGACTTCTCCCTGGTCATTCCGAAGCGGACAAACCGTCTCGCTCACCCAGAATTCCTCGCCGTCCTTCCGCTTGTTGATGAGTTCGCCCGTCCAGGTCTTGCCGGCCAGAATGGTCTCCCACAGATTTTTGTACACGGCGGGCTCCATTTTATCCGATTTCAGGAGGCGAGGTTTCTTCCCCACCGCTTCTTCCGAGTTGTACTCCGTCACTTCGGTGAATTCCCGATTCACGTATTGGATGGTCCCCGATCGATCCGTGATAAAGACGATGGAGGGACTCTGCTCCACGGCCTGGGACAGTTTTCGGAGTTCCATATCCACCGCTTTCCGCTCGGTGATGTCGCGCACGGAACTGGCGACCAGCCGCTCGCCACTCCCGGGCATGTGAATGGGACTGAGCGAGATTTCGACCGGGAAAATACTTCCGTCCCTGCGCCGCGCGGTCACATCGCGCCCGATACCCATCGAGCGGTGATGCGGGTTGGCGAAGAAACCCCGCACCTGTTCCGGATGCTTTTTTCGAAACTGTTCCGGGACCAGAATCTCAATCGCTTGCCCCACCATTTGCTCGCGCGAATAGCCAAACATGTTCAACGCGTTCTCGTTGACGACCTCGATGATTCCCTTCTCGTTCACGATGACGAGCCCATCGGGCACGGCTTCGAGCAGGCGTTGAATGCGGTCGCCTCGTTCCGTCAACTGCCGGTTGAGCTGTTCGGTCTTCCGGCCGCTTTCGCGAACCCGCCCGGCGTAATGGACCAGCCCTGAAATGAGACTGCTGAACAGCAGGGTGAAGAGGGTCGCAATCGCGGGCAATATCCCGGATGTCCAGTGATTGACCGGTTCAATGTGGAGGTCCCAGTTTTCACCGGGAATGTTGATGGCGCTGGACACCGCATCAACCAACTCCCGTTCACCGGAACGGCTGATGACGCGCTCGCCTCCGGTCACGACCGAGGTTCGCCGAAGCTCATAGAGATAACCCTTGGCCTGCAAATCGTCAAACTTCGCCAGTTCTATCAGTTTATCGAGAGTGAAAATGGCAGCGACGAATCCCCAGAACTTGTGCGGTTCGCCTGGTCGATCAAAGTAGAGCGGCATACGGGCGGCGATTCCGTCAATTCCCTGAAACAATTTAACCGGTCCGGCCAACGTCAGTTTTCCTGAATCCCGGGTCGCCTTGACCGCGTCGACATTTTCACCGCTTTCGAACAGGTTCACCCCGATGGCAGCCTCGTTCCCTTCGCGCGGATAAACATCGACAATGATTCCATCCTTCTGCATCTCCAAATCGAGGACTGCCGGATAGTTGGTGAAGAAATGCGGGGCCAGTTTTTGAAAATCATCAATGCCGCCATCGGCCTGGCGCACCATGGTTGCCATCACGTCCAACACGGAAATGGAATGACTCATCTCCACCTCGAGATTGGCGGCCCATTCACGGGCGGTACCCCGAGCCTCCTGTCTGGCGGCATCGGTGTTGCGGCCGATGATGCTGATCGAGATCAGGTAGCCGACCAGCAGGCAGGCAAGAAAGGTCAGGATCGCATTCTCCTTCCCGCGCAGGCGGTCACGAAGTGTTTCTGGATTGTCCGGTGGCATGGTGTTTTCGGATGGTCGTTCAAGACGGCATTGATGGCAATCCCGCCCCGCGACGGATTGCCGACAAAAAAGGACCGCATCGTGCGGTCCAGACTGGCAACGAACGCCGTGAGGGGTGGCTACCCATTGACCCAGTACGTCATGACATCGTTCTCGATGCCCTTGACCTTGATCGGGCCGTGTTCTTCGCACCAGAAATCGTCCTTCACCAGATCGTAGGTCGTTTGCGAAACGAGAATCTTGCCGGGCTCGGATGAGTGTTCAAGACGGGACGCCAGGTTGACAGCGTTGCCGATGATGGTGTAGTTCATCTGCTTCTGCGTGCCGAAGTTTCCGACGTAGGCGGGACCGGAATTCAATCCCACGCGAATCTGGATGTCCATGTCGGCGACATCCTGAATCATCTCGATGGCCATGCGCGTGCAGGCGATGGCGTCCTCCTTCACGCCCTTGGACTGCGGGTCGCCGTAGAACACCATGACCGCGTCGCCGATGAACTTGTCCAACGTGCCCCCGTGCTTGAGAACCTGCGAAGCCATCTTGTCGCAATAACCGTTGAGCCATCCCGTGAGATCTTTGTCGCCTAGCGACTCCGTGCGTTTGGTGAAACCCACGATGTCGGAGAAAAATATCGTCAATGGCTTCTCGGTCGTTTCGAGGAGCGTGTCCTTCTCGCCCTTGAAGATCGCCTGAAACACATGAGGCGAAATGTAGCGGGAGGCTTTCTGGGTCAGATCCTCCAGATCAAGATGCGCCTGGCGGAGGGAAAGATGGGTATTGATGCGAGAAAGCAGTTCCGGAGCGTTGAATGGCTTGAAGATGTAATCCACCGCGCCCTTCTCAAATCCCTTGACGATGTCGCCGGTTTCCGTGTTGGCCGTCAGAAAAATGATCGGAATGTCCTTGGTGGCATCGTTGGCCTTGAGCTTCTCACAGCACTCGAACCCATCCATCTCCGGCATCATGATGTCGAGCAGGATGAGGTCCGGCGTGGTTTTCTCGATGACCTGCAACGCCTGTTTGCCGTTGCGGGCGATGTTAATCTGATACCCCTTCTCCTTCAAAATCGTGCCGGCGACCTGGATGTTCTCCATCACGTCATCCACGAGCAGGATGCGGGCATGTTTGTTTGCTGCGCTCATTCAAATTTCCCTTGGTTATCGATGTGGTCTCACGGCAATATGTCCGTGGTTGCCGACCTGCCGGTATCATCCTGACCCGCAGCATCAAGGCAACCCGTTTTTTGGTGAAAACCGACAGCTGTCGCGGAAAACCAGCTGCAAAAAAACCGCATGAGTAATCTGACGCCGTTCAACCATGTCTCCGACCGGGTTCGCGAATTGATCGTGAAATCGAGCGGTGAAACTCGCCTTGGCGACACGGAGTTCAACGCGCTGGCGCTCGAACTCTTCCGCTTGCAATCGGAGTCGATCGGCCCGTTGCGAAGCCTTTGTCTGGCTCGCGGCATCGAACCGGAGGTCGTGCGTGATTGGCGCGATATTCCCGCGATGCCGACCACGGCGTTCAAGGATCTCGATCTGACTTGTCTCCCTGTCGCCCAACGGACGGCCGTTTTTCTTTCCAGTGGAACCACCGATCAACGTCCGAGCCGGCATTTTCACTGGGCCGAATCTCTCGCGCTCTACGAAGCCTCGCTGCTGGCGTGGTTTGATCAATGCGTGATGTCGGAGCTTTTCGACCGGAGGAAACGTGTTGTGAGTGAGGAATCCCCCTCACCCCGTCCCTCTCCCCCAGTGGGGGAGAGGGTGCCCGAAGGGTGGGTGAGGGGGATTCCGGGTAACTCGAAATCAATGGCTGTCGAGCCCGTGCTGACAATCTTTTCCCTTACGCCGCCCGTCGAAGCTGTCCCCCATTCATCACTCGCGCACATGTTTGACTGCGTTGCTCGCCGCCACGCGCCGGATGCGCATGGGTTCTTCGGCCGGGTGAATTCAGACGGGGGATGGGATTTGGATTTTGTATCACTCATGGCAGGGTTGGCCGAAGCGCAATCCGCCTCCAACCCCGTGTTGCTCCTGGGAACCGCATTTTCATTCGTTCATCTGCTGGACCGGATGAAGTCCGAACGAATTGGGATACAATTGCCGCCGGGTTCCCGCGTGCTGGAGACCGGCGGATACAAGGGCCGCTCACGCGCGTTGCCGAAGTTTGAATTGCACAAACGCATCCGTATCCGTCTCGGCGTGCCGGAGGATCGAATTGTCTGCGAATACGGCATGAGCGAACTCAGTTCACAGGCGTATGACAAGGGACAGAGACCGGAGACCGAAGGGCGAGATTCCAAGAGTCGCGAATCGCGAATGATCTCTCTGAACCGGGAATCCCCCTCACCCCATCCCTCTCCCCCAATGGGGGAGAGGGTGCCCGAAGGGCGGCCGAGGGGGATTCCCGGTTCAGGGGTAGCGGAGAACAATTCGGCCACGGATGAGCGCCCGTTTCATTTCCCCCCTTGGGCGCGGTCGGTGATTGTTTCACCGGAAACCGGTGAAGAAGTGGAGGAAGGTGCAGTCGGATTGATTCGCGTGTACGATCTGGCCAACGTTTATTCGGTGATGGCCGTGCAGACCGGCGACCTGGCGGTGAAAAACAGCGACGGTTTTGAGCTGATTGGTCGATTCGCGGGAGCGGAACCGCGCGGGTGCTCACTGATGACCATTTGAGTGATTCAACAACCTCACCAGCGCGTTCAAGCCCTCACTCCGCATTCCAAATTCACCACTCCACAGTTGAATCAGTCTTCCGGCCGTTCACCGTGCGGTGCCATCTTGACCAGTTTGGGATCGAACTGACCAATGACGTCCACGAGGTCACGTTGGGCATCCATCACTTCGTGAATGTCCTTGTACACACCCGGCACTTCGTCCAATCCGGCGGACATCAGCGTCACCCCACGATCCTTCAGCAACTGATTCACGTCTTTCCAATTAAATGTCTTGTTCGCCTTCGTGCGGCTCATCACCCGACCGGCACCGTGTGACGCCGAGTTCAAAGAAAACGCGTCGCCCTTGCCGCGCACGACGAATCCCGGCGTGGCCATCGATCCAGGGATGATTCCCAGCACGCCCTCGCCCGCTGGCGTCGCGCCTTTACGATGCACGATTACTTCGCGCAGTTGACCGTTCACGACGTGTGATTCCTTCCACGCGAAGTTGTGGTGATTCTCGATGTCCAGCAGCACTTCGAATCCAAGATGTTCGGCGATATGATGATGAATACACGCGTGGTTCGCCGCGGCGTAACGCCCCATCAGGTTCATCGCCGCCCAGTATTCCACGCCATCCGCGTCGTCGAGATCCAACCACGCCAGGTGTTTCAATTCCTTCGGCAGGTTCGCATGACGACTCATCGCAATCTTGCTGTAGTGATTACATACTTGCGCGCCTGTTCCCCGGCTTCCGCTGTGGCTCAACAAAGCCAGATACGTGCCCGGCTCAAGGTCGTTGATTTTTTCATCCGCCTTGAAATATCCGAACTCAACGAAATGGTTTCCACTTCCGCTCGTGCCGAGTTGCGCCCATGCCTTGTCCCTGTTGCGCTTCGTAATTGGGCTGACCGACCAGTCGTCATCCAGCACGTCATGATGACGGCGATGACGGAATGACGCTCCGATTCCGAAACGCGTTTCCTGATCAATCGCGCCGCCCAGGCGATCTTTCTTCTTGTCGAACTTATCCACGGGCATGTCGAGCACGGTCAGTTTCATGCGGCACGCGATGTCCACGCCGACAGCATATGGAATCACTGCGTTTTCCGTCGCCAGCACACCGCCAATCGGCAGGCCGTATCCCAGATGTGCATCTGGCATCAACGCGCCTGCCACCGACACTGGCAACCAGCACGCCTTTTCCATCTGCCCGACCGCCTCGCGTTCGAGGTCAACTCCCCATCGACGATACGGCGCCGCTTCGGCCCGCGATACCGGTGCAGCCTTCAATGACTTCGCGAATGCGCCGCGCAACGCGTCGTCTTCAAACGCGCCGGGATCATTTAAAATCGCCGCCACTTCGTCGCGAATGCGCTTCTTGTCGCCACCTCGCAAAACATAGTCGGCGATAAAACTTGTCGCCTGTTTCACAGGTCCACCAATCGGAACCCCCATTTGAATCAATTCTTTTGCGTTCATTTTTTTCTCTCTTGCTTGGTGGAGCGTCGGAGTTTTGCAGTAATAGCTTCAAACACTCGTGCATTATCCACCCACCACTCCGCTGCTCCAACACTCCAGTTCACCGATTGTTCATTTTCCATTCTTTCCGTTCAACGGCACCAGTCCGATGCCCGTTCCCATCACCAGCGTGTTGCCGGTTTTCGCCTCGTCGATGGATTGCAACACGCGCCGGTATTTGCCGTGGCGGTAAAGCAGTCCGACAAATCCCTCCGGCACAATAAACTTGTGCAGGTTCGCGCGGAGCACAATCACACCGCTCAATGCGCCGACACCAATCATCCATTTCGTCATCGCATCCATTATTCGTTTTCCTTTTGTCGTGTAGGCCGGGTGCCCCACCCGGCGTTGGTTGCAATTGCCAGCCACGGTGCGCCGGGTGAGGGCACCCAGCCTACAGAGCCATCACAATATCAAATCGATGTCATCGGCGGCGCGGGTCGCCGGGAAAGTGGCGGAGAGACGGGCGAACCCGTCTCCGTTGAGCCGATTCCCGACCGGGCTTCAAACCTTGACCGACGACACCGATGCGTTTGGCGGGAGTCGAACCCGCGACAGCCCCGACACAGGTGCCCGGTTGCTCTACCCACTGAGCTACTTCAGCGTGAACATCCAATACGCGGAACCGATTCGGCGATTCCCGCCCGGCCGCCGGCATGTTCGAAGGCACTGTCCACCGCGTGGCAGCCATTACGCTTGCGCGCGATTTTCAATGTCTGGCCGCCGTAAATCGTCCGCGACACCGGATCGCTTCGACACGTCCCGACATCCGGCGCGGGCCGCACCGGATGACAGGCGGGCCGCCTGTGCTCCCCAATCATTTCAGGAACAGCTCCCATTCCAGAATGCCGTGCGCGTTGCAAATCAATGCTGATACCGGCAATGGCTTCGGCGCACGAGGCGCGCGCAACAACTGCAATCCGGCCTCGTGCGGCAGGCGATTGGCCTTGCGGTTGTTCACTTTTTTGCACGCCAGGACACAATTATCCCATGAATCGCGACCTCCGCGCGATTTTGGCAACACGTGATCCACGCTGCCCTCGTCCGCGCGCAGCAATCTGCCGGTGTATTGGCAGCGATTGCCATCGCGCTCGCGGATGCCGCGCGTCGTGAACTTTGGCCGCTTCATTGGCACGCGAGCGTAGTTGACGGCGACGATCACGGTCGGCACGCGAATTTCACGGTGACCGGTTCGCACGAAGAAATCCTCCTCGCGCACGGGCAGCTCAATCCACTCGTCCCAAGTCACGGGGCGGATGATTTCATCGCCCGCGATGTCGAGGCCGGTCGCGGCGTTCGTTGCCATCTGGCAGAAGGCATCCTGCGGCGTGCGCACGTTGATGGCCTGCCAGTTGCGGTTAAGCACCAGCACGATTGATTTATTCAACACGTCTTTCATTTTCTAACTGGACTAATGGAGCAAAGGGATCTGAATCCACTTCTCCCGCACTCCAACACTCCATGCCCGGGCATTGGTGTTTGTTCTTCGTTGTTAATGAATGAGTCCGGACAAGGTCTGGCGGACGGGCGGAATTGAACCGCCGCAGGCAGGTCTGTGCGGTCCTGCCCGTTCACCTGAATCGCCCACCATCACGAAATTTGAAAAAGCGACCTGAGAATACGGTCGCTTTTGCAGGTTCGTTGATCGGATTATCGCCGACTTGCGATCGGCCTTCCCGACGTTTCCACGTCACCCGGCCACCAGGGGCCGCGATGACGTCAACCTGCGAGGCTGCGTTTTTAGACTGGTCGCATCTCCAGTTTTTCGTCGAGCGTCTCGGCATTCCTCTTCTGTCTGCCTTGCGGGCAACAAAGGGGCGCTAGCCCCACCATGCGATTCCAACCGACCTCGTCTGCCCTTGCGGGGCATCGGACGCCCTGGTTGTCCCGAGGGACCCAGGGATTAAGCCACTTTCGACTCAACGAAGGACGCGTCTTTGCATTTTCGCACTTGCATGCGATCCGTGGGATTCGAACCCACAACATACAGATTCACATCTGCTGCTCTACCGATTGAGCTAGACACCTGCCAGGACGTGCGCGTCCGGTGGTTGCGTTGCCATTTGGACAACCCAATGCCACACGCCCAATGTGCTTCCCCTGCCGGGTCACACGGATTTCAAGGCTTCAGAATTCGGCTCTATCGCTATCTCTCGATTCCGATAGGGCCGGACCTGTCACCTCTAATCTGCCATTCAGCTCTTGGCGACAAACCTCGAACCAAACGACTGCCCTTCTTCCCCGACTGTCGATGTTTGGCATGCGTGCAGAGCTCGGCGCTACCGTTAGTGGAGCCTACAGCGTTGCCCTCGGCTTCCGTTTGCACACCATCTTCCAGCCTCGCTCACCCTGACCGTTTTCGGCCCGATAAGCTCTCAGGAATGGGTTTGCATGATTGACCTGTTTCCAGGCGCGGCACCGCAGGAGGAAATCCGCTTTTACCGGCTCGCACCGGCTTAACTAACGAGGTCATGCCCCCGAGACTATTCTTAAAAACTGACTGATAAAAGTCGCACTCATGGCGACGGAATTATGTGGCAGCGGGGATTCGCACCCCGACGGGCTGGCTGTTACATCACTGCCACTTGAAAAAGTGCGGCCATGGCCTGGTCGGCCATGGCCGCGATGCTTCGCGTTGGTCCATTCTCGTTCGTGACCAGAATCTTCATCCGCCCGACCGTGGTTCAACCGGTGATCCACGGCTCCGCAGAGGCCATCCGGTAATGAGCGGCTGCACCGTGAAATGCCCCGCACGATAGCTGAAGCGAATCCGACGGGTGGACTCATCCCGTTTGCCTGGATGCAACCGCACTTCACACAATTTTGCAGTTTTCATTTTGGTTCCTTTCGTTTGGTTACTTGTGATTCGAGAAAGCTTTCGTTCTGAAGCGTGGGGCAGGTCTCCCGACCTGCCGGTTCGGGGAACTTTCGAGTTCCCCGGTTCTGTAATTGACGAGAATCAGAATTTGATGGAAAGCATGGCCCCGGCGGGACTCCGGCCTCAGAGAGGCCGGAACCGGCAGGTCGGAGACCTACCCCACGAGCCTGTGCTTCGCGTCAACCATGCCACCGCCATGTCGCGATCTTACTTTCGCCTGAACGGTCTTCCCGCGCGAAGCGCAATGGCCGACACGCAGTGTCAAGTGTCCTCCGGGCGGGAGTTGCACCCGCATGAATCCGTTTAGAAGACGGATGCCTGATCTGTTCGGCCACCGGAGAAAGGGGAAAGGTACGAAGGATGAGGTATGAATTATGAAAGCGGGCTTCGCCGGCGCACGCCTTGTCAAACCTCATACCTCATACCTCATCCTTCATAATTGAAAGCGCTGCCGGGGCTGGATTCGCACCAGCATCGCCGCAGTCAAAGTGCGGTGTCCTACTGTTAGACGACCCGGCAGTGACGACTCCGTCGCTGGCATTGCCGCTTCGCGGCGGCTTCTGCTCATGTCTCGTGTCTGAACGCTGATCGCTAAAAAGTGGAGCCGGAGGTAGTTGCAACCTCACCCTACCGGATTAAAAGTCCGGTGCCGGTCTGCTGTGGCTTCGGCTCCGAAAATGGATTTGGCCCGCCCGGATTCGCACCGGGATCGTGCGATTTATGAGATCGCTGTTCTGCTGATTGAACTACAGGCCCGTGGACAAATGCGGAATTGAGAATTCGGAATGCGAAGTGAAAGAGTCGTCCGAATCGAAAGCCTTCACTCCGCATTCCGCATTCAACAATTCCGCCCTCAAAATGGCGGAAGGCAGAGGACTTGCACCTCAGTCGGTCACCCGACCGCTCTCGTTAGCAACGAGGCCCGGCACGCTGGTCCGGTTTGCCTTCCCTGAACCGTTGAGAGTGGGGGAGTTGAAAGGCACGTAACAATGCGGCGGCGTTGGCCTGCCCGACTCTCAACTCGAACCTCTCTCAACCCTCAACCTCTCCAATGCAATTGGTCGCGCTGACTGGAGTTGCACCAGCACGGATTGGTATCCAACCGGGTTTGAGCCGGTCGCGTCTGCTGTTCCGCCACAGCGCGATGAAATTGGTGGGGGAGACAGGACTTGCACCCGCACGCCTTTCGGCACCGGTTTCTAAGACCGGCGTGTATTCATTCCACCACTCCCCCGAGTGGGAAGGTATGAGTTATGAGGAACGAAGTATGAAAGACGGCTTCGCCGTCGCGCTTCGAACTTCATACCTCATCATTCATCCCTCATACCTGAAAAAAATGGAGACCCGCCGCGGTATTGCGCCGCGCGCATCCGGTTTGCAGCCGGAGCCGTTCGCTTGCTCGGTCGCGGGCCGGGTGGGCGAGAGGACAGAGTTCAGGAATCAGCGGTCAGACTGCGAAGCTCTGACGTCTGTTTTCTGGTTTCTGACCTCCGCCCGTTGAATTTGGGGAGATGCACGGGTAACGCTCCCGTTCCGCCTCCTTCACAGGGAGGGATGCAACTTTCACAACCGCATCTCCGTTGATTTGCCGGATGCCAAGGGACATGGAGGCGAATCAAGTGCCGCCGCTTTTCATCCCTCTTGTTTCATCCTTCAACCTTGAAAATGGAGCCCCTGCCCGGACTTGCACCGAGCTATCCCGATTACGAAACGGGTGCATCAATATCAATGCTTCAGAGGCATGGTCAGCCTGGGAGGACTCGCACCTCCAACCTTCGCTTTGTAAGAGCGCCGCGCTACTTTTGCGCCACAGGCCGAATGAAAATTTCAAAATCCAAACTCCAAATCTCAAATTTTAGAATGCCTTCGCGTTGACCGGCACGAAACGTAGCGGACGATCAATTGCCTTGATCTATCGCCCTCACGCAGTGAGTGGTGGCGTGGACGGGGATTGCACCCGCATTCTCCTTTTTGAAAGAAAGGCGTCCTGTCTTTAGACGACCACGCCGATGGAATTTGGACATT
>CALBIE010000047.1 GCA_937893495.1 uncultured Verrucomicrobiales bacterium
CAAGTTTGACCAAAAGGACGGCGAATATAGCGGTGAAAACAGTCGGCGCAATGCAAAACTTTCAATCTCTCGCAGGCAGTGAATACCATTGCGCCACGCAAATTGATCGAATCGGACAATAGCAGCAGAGGATAACGGCAGTATTTTCTTGCGCGACAAGCGCAATTGGCAAGAATCGCCCGCTCGGAGACGGAGAGATGGCTGAGTGGTCGAAAGCAGTGGTTTGCTAAACCGCCGTAGGGCCAAAAGCTCTACCGAGGGTTCGAATCCCTCTCTCTCCGCCATCTTCCAACCAATCGCCGATCAAATCCGGATCGATACAACCTCCCGATTCCTGACCCGAGCAGTCACCTCAGCCGCGCTATCGCCGAGAATGAGCATCCACAGACTCCCGTCGGGTTCCGCCGGTAGGATTGCCGGCGGTAAAACACCACTGCCGCAACGCAAATCCTAAAAGCCAACCCACGAAGCCATTTTCAAACGATTCGTCCAACCGTCATACTGCCTGAGCCTTCGTCCCGCTTTATACGGACTTGATTTCGAACCCTTTGCGGTACACCCGAGTCAGGTGTTTGTTGGCTTCGGGCAGGTTGGTGATCTTCAGGGCTTTGCCGTCGAACATCAGTTTTTGTTTTGGAAAAAAGGCGGCGACATTGCCGAGTTGCACGGCTTCCGTGAGATGCCCGCCGTACTCGAAGCCATCGCTGGGTTGCCTGCCGGAGAGACAACCGTCAACCCAGCCGTGGTAGTGGTTAAGACCTTCCTCGGGTTCAATCTTAAAGTTGGGCTTGTTTACAAACGGAATGCCCACATGGGGCACGATCAAGTTGGCACCCTCACCGACAAGAATCGAGCCACCCGAGGGGAGCACCTGCCCCGGGGCAAGCTGCGCTATTCTCGAATTCGGCTGGCGCCCCCCATCATACCAACTGATTGGTAAAGTTTTGCCAGCGGTGAATTCCGTGCCGGGGACCACGTATTGCAAAGTTTCCTGTGCCGGCCAGACTTCGTCGTTCATCCCCGTGTGCTCGGACATCACGCTGATCGGATCGCCGGCAATCTTCAGTGCTGTGTAAATCGGGTCGAGCAGATGGCAGCCGAAGTCACCAATCGCGCCGGAACCGAAGTCCTGCCAATCGCGCCACGTGAATGGATGATAGACGCGATTGCCTCCGTATGGTCGCATCGCCGCGACGCTGACCCAGAGATCCCAATTCAGGCCATCGGGCGTCGGTTCATCCTTCGTCGGGCGATTCAGCAGGGCACTGCGACCGTGACCGGTCGTGCCAACCCATGAATGAACTGCCTTGATTTTTCCAACCGCGCCGGATTGAACGAGTTTGACGGCGGTGCGATAGGCAGTGTGGGAGTGGATCTGATTTCCCATTCGGGTAATCACGCCTGATTTTTTTGCCTGCAACCGCATTTGCCTCGCCTCCCAAACGGTGCGGGTCAACGGTTTTTGACAGTAAACATGTTTGCCGCGGCGCATGGCATCCAGACTGATGATGGCATGGGTATGATCTGGAGTGGACACCGTGACGGCATCGATTTTGTCGCCCATCTTCTCGAACATCTCCCGGTAATCCTGAAAGATTCGGGCGGTCGGCACTTTCTTTCGTACCTTTGCCGTGCGGGACAGATCAACATCGCAGAAGGCGACGCTATGCAGTTTTTTGTGACTCGTTATCTCAATGATATCCGAGAAGCCTTTACCGTCCGCGCCGATTCCGGCGAACTGAAGTTTTGAATTCAGGTTTCGACCACGAACAAACGCCGGAGCGGCGATAGTAGCAGCAACCGTAGCAGAGGTTTTCAAAAAAGAACGACGGGAGGTGATATCGGTCGGTGTCATAATCAGGGAGTGTGAAGAAGAAGTTCGCTAGATCAAGCGCAGGATTGCGACTTCTGCGTGAGTCGCCACAGCGCTCTCAGGCGGAAAACCAAGGTAACCGCCGCGTTCACCGTCCGACAAACCAGGACTAATTCCCCTACTCACTCCAATTCGATCCGCAGAAAATAATCGTGAAACTCGCCACCCCGGTCGTGGGCGTCGTTGACAGTGGGAAAGAAAACCCCGTTGGATGGAATCTTGAATTGCAGTTTCGGATCGCGTCGCTCGCCGGAATCATCATCCACGGCAAGGTAATTACGCCTGGCATCGAAGAGCATCAGAATCGGGTCCACCGGCAGTCCACCGGCAGTCCACCGCGATTAGCCCGAATTTCAGCTTTCAGCTCCAACGTCTTGCTGCCGGTAGTCTTGGTCATCAAATCAATTGAATCGCCAGCAACCTCTTCCGGTCCGGTGATCTTCAATGTCAAACTACTGTCCCCGACTTCGCCCGCAAGATGACCGGAGGGTGGTTTTGTGGATTCCCTTCGTCAAATGGCGAAATGTAGCTTCCACGGACCGCAAGCCATTTCGGCAATTCGCACCAGACGGATGCACCACGTTCCAAAGACAAATTGCCCGCGGAATAGAGGTTTTGTGAATCGAAGCCATTTATTTCCTACGACGCAAATCCGCCACGCACTCCACGTGCTGCGTCTGGGGAAACATGTCGTGCGGCGTCACTTTCACCAATTCATAAACACCATCGGCGCAGAGAATCTTCAAGTCGCGCGCCAAGGTTGCCGGATGGCACGACACATAAATCACCTGATTCGGTCCCGCTTTACGCACGCGTTCCATTGAACGAATCGGACAACCTGTTCGCGGCGGATCGAGTATCAGCGCCGTCCGCTCTCCCGGATGCCGCATCAATAATCCGGGCAAATAATCCTCGGCCATTCCACCGACAAATTCACCGTTTACGATGCCGCGCGCGTTCATGTTCCGACGCGCCGACTTGATCGCCGCCCGATCCGATTCCACGCCGACAAAGGTTTCCAACAGGTCCGCACATTCGAGACTGAAAAAACCCACCCCGCAATAAGCGTCGATCAGATGACGACTCCCCGATGCCTTCAGGTTCTCTCGGACCGTTGCCACCAATCCCGGCAACAGGGGAAAATTGTTCTGAAAGAATGATCCCGGCCCCACATCCCATCCTTCCGGCTGCTGACGGATGGCAAACTTCAGTCCCCCCTTGGCCGGACGGGTCTTGCGCAATTCGCGCAACTGCGCATTTACCCCCGGTTCGGATATTGCGCACTCCTCCACATCAACCACGGCCCGATTGTCCTGGCGAAGAAATCCGATGCGCATTCGGTCGGTTTCCTTTTCGTAGTAACTACGAACCATGATGCGATTGCGATAATGATAAGGCTGAGGGCACGGCACAACGGCTTCCACGACGGCCAGCGGGAATCCACCAATCCGTTCAAACAAATCCGCGATCTGCTTTCGCTTGAAACGCAACTGCGCGGCGTAATCGATGTGTTGATACTGGCAGCCGCCGCATTCTCCGTAATAGCGGCATTCGGGAGCCACCCGAGCAGGGGATGGTTGCTCAATCGCTACGACGCGACCGCGTCCGAACTTGCGCTTAACCTCCACGATTTCGACCTGAACGGTTTCCCCGGGAACGGTAAAAGGAATGAACACCACATAGTCATGAACCCGGGCAACGCCTTCACCCCCAAAGGCGAGATCCACAATCTCCATTTTCAAGCGATCGCCCACGCGAACCTGGTTTTCGATTGAATCAAAAGTCCCGCTCATTACAAAAACGCCGCGTGCGAACACGCGGCGGTGAATCATGATCGAATTTCGAAAATTGTTCTACTTGTGTTCTTTGGCGAAGTGCTTTGCGAGCAGGTCTTCGCCGTAGTCACCGCTAAACTCACGCCAGGTCGCATGGACATGATACGCGTTGTTCTGCGTGTTGGCGTATTCCAAAATGAACGACGGCCCCTGCACGCGGTAATAATGCCCCTGCCCCTTTTCGAATCCGCCGGCCCAGGCAAACGAAACCTTGTCCCAACCCGCCTTTTGAATTTCCGCCAAATCGGCTCGAGCCAACTCCGGCCGCACCCGATTCACATATTCCCGCACGAGGGCTTGCAGGGTTTTCTGCTGGTCGGCTTCCAGCCGGCCGAACGCAATTCCTTCCGGGTCCAATCTTTCCGCCTTGCGATTGGCGGCCGTGAGGATGTCGCGCGGCGCTTTGTCGCTGAACACAGCCGACTTCTTCTGCCCATCGTTAAGTGACTTGATCAACTTGCGTGCCAGATCCTCTTCCTTGCCCAGAACGCGCAGGCCTTTGCTTTTTCCGCTCATGACCTCGCCAGGGTTGCTGCCCATAAACGATGGTGTGGAAACGAATGCTTTACCCTCGATGATCGTGAACGCCAACGATAGATGATGCCCCTCATAACGCCAAGCCCATGTCCCCTCCGCGCTCGGTTTGCCGAAAATGGAAACGAAATATTTCTCAGGATTCCGCTCCAGCCGGCCGCCTTTTTCCAGTTCGCGCAAGATGCCCTCAAGCATCATGATCTGAGTCGCCTTTTTGTAGCCGGCCCCGCTGGTGGAGGACTTGAGTAAAGCCAGAGCCAACGCCTTCTGTTCCGTTTTCATTTCGGTCATCGGCAATCCCGTCCGGCCACCTTTGACCATTTCGGTCGGGAGAAAATTCCAGTGGAATCGATCTTCCGATTTTAACTCATAGGTCGCCTTGTCCTTCTGTTTGGCGTCGAGTGAGCCGAGGAACTTGTTAGCGGCCTCGGCCATTTCGGTCGCGGCCTTGTTGGCAGCGCAAGTCGAACTTGCCAGGGCCAGCACCAGGGCACACACAATTTCTGGAATAGAACGGAATTTCATCTGGCAAGCAAACCCAACGGAGATGGTTTCAGCAACAAGATTTTCAAGCATTGGCAACAAATCTTGCCTCCGCCAGTCAAGCCTCTAACGTTCGGCCAGTGAAAATCCTCTTTATCGGCGACATCGTCGGTTCGCCCGGCCGCAAGGCGGTCCAGCAACTGGTGCCCGCGCTCCGGCAGCAGCACGCCATCGACGTCGTGATCGCCAATGGAGAAAACTCCGCGGGTGGGTCCGGCATCACCCCGAAAACCGCCGCGGAAATATTTGCCGGCAGTGTGGATGTCATCACTTGTGGCGATCATCTGTGGGATCAGAAGGAAGTCATCGAACTGCTCCGAAGCGAAAAACGGTTTGTTCGGCCTTTGAATTACCCCGCTGAGACTCCCGGTTCCGGCAGTATGATCCACGAACTGCCCGATGGACGAAAGCTCGCCGTGCTCAATGCCCAGGGCAGAACGTTTATGGCCGATCTGGAGAACCCGTTCCTGCTCGTTCAAATGGAGGTCAATCGCTTACGCCAAATTACGCCCTGCATTTTTGTTGACTTTCATGCTGAAGCGACTTCAGAAAAAATCGCGCTTGGTCGCATGCTTGATGGACAAGTCAGCGCGGTCATCGGCACGCACACTCACGTCCAGACTGCCGATGAGCAAATCTTTCCCGGCGGCACCGCATTTCTCTGCGACGCCGGATTTACGGGACCGCAGGAAAGCATCCTTGGGAGGGAAATTGAGCCCATCATCGAGCGCTTTCTGACCCTCCAACCGCGCCGTTTTGCTGTTGCTAAAAAACGCGTGAAACTCAATGGCGCTGTGGTCGATATCAACGATAAAACGGGCCAGGCAAAAACCATCATCCGGATATCAGAATCACTTCCGGACGAGGAAAAACTGTAGAAGCCAGCGACCTCCGGCAGAGCCCTGTTCATAACCCACAAATATTGGAGGTTCGTTTAAGAACCGCCAAGGGATTGTGACCGTCGGGCAGGCATTGG
>CALBIE010000048.1 GCA_937893495.1 uncultured Verrucomicrobiales bacterium
ACGCACCTTGTAGATAAGGCGTCGACCCGGGAAATGCCGTGACCGTGTCGAAGTGCCATCATTAAAAACCACAATCATGCCCACTGTTGATTTCACGGCTTTGGCAAGCTCCGATGCTTTATCCTGCAATAGGTGCGAGCAGTAGAAAAAACAAGAACAGAAATATCCAAATCGAAGCTCCAACCAAGTAAGGACTTACCGCTCGCCTCCATGCTTCCGCCGAAGTTCCAGGAATCTTGCCACGGACCAATAGATACGCCAAGGAACCAACAATTAGGACAGCCAACGAAATCCAATATTGGAGCACGTAAGGAGGGGTATAGCTCTTGTTCTCGACACAAAAGAACACGCTTAAACCCGCAACGAACCAGCCGAATACCCACACGACTATCTGGGTGACGGTGGTAGGCGTAAATGAAGAACGATTGGAGGACGTAGGCATGTCAGGGGCGATATCGTCATTCGGTTTTAGCAGACCCCAGGATGGCATCCGCAGTGCAAAGCTGGGCATCAACGACAGAAATGACGCTACAATCAAATGACGCCCCCATGCCCAAGGCTGAGTCGAAACAGATCGAAAATCCACCGTTTGACCGGGGTTGTATCGATATTCCGTAAACTGAATTCTGATGGTTAAACCCGTGCATGGTTAGGTCTTGGACACGCTCAAATCGGAGAGTGGTCAGAGCGTGCTGCGTATCCGGCTTTCCAATGAAAACGTGAACCTTCGTAGTAAGAATCGGATATTCCAAACTAATGGCTCCGTGATTGCGCCAAATATGGAAATCCAGAATCTCCGCATCGTGAAACGACGGCCAACATCCGTGGACCGAGATTAGCTTTGACGCATCAACTATGCCCATTTCAATGGATTCCATAAGCCGTAGAATGAAAGAGTGGCCAAATAGTGTTGGAAATAAAGAGGAAAAGCTGGAGCCTGCTACCCGATTTGAACGGGTGACCGGCTGTTTACAAAACAGCTGCTCTACCACTGAGCTAAGCAGGCTTCCTTGCTTTTCGCCACCTTCCGTCCGGCGGCGGACCGCAGAAAGTAATGGGTGCCGCCGGCGAAATCAACCATGCAATCGTACGGGACGCATTCGAAAAAGCCGCGCTGGCGGTCTGGCGCGCGAAAATCATTGCGCTTCCGAAAGTATTTGTAGTGTCGGCAGTCCGTCGAGTCGGCGCGCGGCTCTCCCGAGCCGCTGCAACCTTCATCGCCTACCGGCCATCGCGACCTCCCAGCCGCACGCAGATTCGACGCAGATCATCTTCCCCGGGCAGTCCGTGCCAAGTCACTATTGTTCTTCGGTCGCCATTCGCACCTTGCACGCGGCTGCGACTCTGGAGAGTCGCGCTCCATCATTCGGCGGCGCGCGACTCTCCCGAGCCGCTGCAACCTTCATCGCATACCGGCCATCGCGACCTCCAAGCCGCGCACCGATTCGAGGCAGATCGTCTTCCCCGGGCTGTCCGTGCCAAGACACTTTTGATCTTCGATCCCTGTTCGCACTTTGACATTGCTGCGACTCTGGAGAGTCGCGCTCCGGTAGTTGCATTACCGGCCTATCCCATCCCCGATCCGATTAAACAAACACCACCTTCGTCGTCGTGGCCTGCTCATCCCAACCGCGCGTCGGTTTCGTCGTAATATTGGCAACCGACTTGATGGAAACCCGGTTTCCCCGCGCTTTCACGCCTTTCACTGACACATCGGCAGGATTGCAAATCTGCTGATTGATCTTCTGGCGAGGCGCCGCCTTGTAGCGTATGTAGAGTTCCTTGGGCGTACCGGGTTCAAAAAACAGAATCTTCGACCTGGGTGGCGCGCAGGTGTAGGCCTTGTTGAGAATCGTCCCGCCAAAAGTAAATCGTTTCAGGTAACAGGCGTCCCGAGTCGCATAAGCCAGGGTGAACACCTGATCGCGACTCGGATGATCGCAATAGATGAGGCCCGGGCCGACGAACAGCTTCTCCGGGACTTCGGTCACCTTGTAATGCCCGTCTTTGAAAACCATGAGAATCTTATCAAACTGCGAACAGGAAACTTCGAACGCGCTCCCGTTGACCTTGTGCCCGAGATATCCTTTCTCCGGATCGTAGGTCACTTTGAACGCCTTGAATGCCACTTCCTTCGCCTCGACTTCATCGAAGCGAGCCGACCTGGTGCGGCGCGGATACAATTTCCCGTATTTCTCCAGCAACCCATTCAGGTGAGCGACGACATACTTCGTCAATGCTTTCAGGTGCTTCTCCGTCTCCGCCAGGTCGAGCTTGACCTGCTTGATTTCCTCGCTGTGCTTGTTGATGTCGAAAAGCGATATCCGCCGAATCCGTACGCCCAGCAACATCTCCACATCGTCGTCGCCAAGATCACGGTACATTTTCCCGCGATGTGGCTTGAATCCGGAATAAATCGCCTCGTGAATAGCCTCGCTTGTCTTGCAGTTCTCGATGCCTTTGTAAATTCGGTTCTCCACGAATATCTGCACCAGCGTCTTGAAGTGCAGTTCCTGCTCCAACTTGCTTTTGCGCAACTCGAGTTCGGCCTTCAGGATGGCCACCAATTGCTCCACATTCTCCCGGATTACCTCCGTAACGGTCTTTTCCACCGGGCGATTGTCCTTGATGACGACAATGCGTGAAGAGATGGACACTTCGCAATTGGAGAATGCGTAAAGCGCATCCACGAGTTGTTCAGCATCCACGCCAACCGGCGCCTTGATTTCAATCTCGACTTTCTCTGCCGTGAAATCGTTCACACTGCGCACCTTCAGTTTGCCCTTGCGCGAGGCGTCTTCGACCGAGGCGATCAGTGACTCGGAAGTCGTCCCCGGTGGCAATTCGGTGACCACAACGGTGGCGTCATCCTTCACCTTGATCTTCGCGCGCACCCGGATGCTCCCTCGACCATCCTGATACTCACGCGCATCCATCAGGCCGCCGGTCGCGAAATCCGGCAACAACTTGAACGACTGATTCCCCAGCACCGCGATCTCCGCCTCAATCAATTCGCAGAAATTATGCGGCAAAATCTTCGAAGACATGCCCACCGCGATTCCCTCCGTGCCGAGCATCAGCAACAGCGGCAACTTGGACGGGAGCGTCACCGGCTCCTTTTTGCGCCCGTCGTAACTGGGCACGAATTCGGTGATTTCGTCGTTGAAAATCTCGTTGCGCGCCAATTCGGTCAATCGGCACTCGATGTATCGGGCCGCTGCGGCGGGATCGCCGGTGTAGATGTTGCCGAAGTTTCCCTGTCCTTCGATGAGATAAGACTTGTTGGTGAGATTGACCAGCGCGTCCCCGATCGAGGCGTCGCCGTGCGGGTGAAACTGCATCGTGTACCCGACGATGTTGGCGACCTTGATGAATTTTCCATCGTCGTTCTGATGCAGCGACCAAAGGATGCGCCGCTGTACCGGCTTCAACCCGTCGGCGAGCTTGGGGATCGCTCGATCACGAATCACATACGAAGCGTATTCCAGAAAACTCCGATCAATCCGGCGATGCAACGGACTCTTGTTTTCCGGAAGTCTGGGTCGGCTCTTATCGGATTTTCCACCCTTGCTTCCAGAATCACCGCGTTCCGACTGCTTGTCTGCTGATATTCCCATTCTAATTTCAAATACTTCCCGGTCTTCCGCCGGCGACACTCGTTCTGCCCGTGCACTGTTCCGGCGAACAGCAGCGGCTGGTGCAAATACCTCAATCGAATTCGACACCCGATCGGCACTCATCGAGCGCGGAGAAGATTAAGGCAGAAACCGCCAACCGTTGGCAAGATTCTGCCGCCATTTTCAGTCGGGTAATTTTGATGTTCCTACGCACTGGCAATCCGCCATCGGACCACCAGCGGGTGCCACTTGCAGATTAGAAGAACGGATTGTTTTCTTTTTCCTGACCGACCGTCGTCAATGGGCCGTGGCCGGGCCCAATGAGGGTTGAATCCGGCAACGTCAAAATCTGTTCTCGAACTTTCTGCCTGGCCAGTTCCCCGTGATTAGCCGCCCCGCCCATCGAACCCGCGAAGATCGCATCACCGACGATGGCGATATTCGGCGCGTCCTCCGGAAAATTGCCCACGATGTAGGTTACTCCATCGTCGGCGTGCCCGGGCGTGTCGCGGTTGGTGATCCGCAAACCGCCCAGATGAATGAAGTCATTGCGACGATTCCGACAATGCAATGGCGCGGTGGTCGAATCCGTGCGCAGTTTGATTTTCGGATAACGTTCCCGGATTTTTTCCAATCCGGCCACATGGTCACCATGCATGTGGGTAATAAACAGGAACTGCGGATTTAAGCCCTCGCTTTCGATGAGGTCAAAAATGGGTTGCGGATCAAAGCCAGTATCAAAAATCGCCGCTTCGCACGTCACCTCGTCCCAAACCAGATAGGCATGCACACTCATGGCAGGTCCAATCGTGGTAATTTGCCGGAATTCAGGCCATGTCTCAGGATTTAGAGGTGCTGGCAACCAGCCTTTGGCAATCCGCTCGAGTTTTACGGGATCGAGATCCAGCAACGTCGCCAGATTCGCCCATTTCAACTCGTCGTTGAGCAGTCCGTCGTCTTCAAACCGGGACAGATTCGGCGCGGAACATCCCGCCGCTTCGGCCGCAGCATCCAACGGGATTTTCTTCATGGCGCGCGATTTGCGAATCACATCACCGGCGTGGTCTTCAAGCGTCATAGGCAAAGGTTGATTCAATCGAGTCACTCCGTCCAGCCCAAGGCGTAATTACAAACGTACCGTGGAATAACCTTTCGACGTTTGTAGCCGCCGAGGTAAGGAGGCGGAGTCCAATGGCGATCGGAATCGCGGAATGCGCCTCCTTACCTCATCGGCTACTATTTGAACGGAAGCCCATGCGCTCGGGGCGCATTCGGGTGGAGCCCCCCGATGCGCGGCGTTTACGGCACATAAACGCCCGTCGGCAACCATCGTCGCTGGCATACGGAAGATTTCCGCACTGCAACACCTTTGCGGACTGAAGTCCGCGCTCCCCCGGACGGGCTTCGCCTGAATGCGCTCATGCGCTCGCCTCCTGCCAAGTCGGCATTGTAAATCCCGACGTTCCGATCCAACATCCGCGCCACCGTATGATCGGCACGGCAATCAAACTCCATTCAATTCGTTTTGTGCTCCTGTGGGTCGCAGGCATGTGCTTTTTCACATTGACCGTAATCGCTCAGTCAAACCCTCCGGCGGAAACCTCCTTCAAGGAGCTCCTCGAAAAAGATGGAGTCGCGCAGCGACAAATTGATTACCTGATTCGGAGCAACGACGCTTTCACTCGCCAGGGTGCCGGTTTGTCCGCCGGTTTACTCAATACGAAGCTCCGCCAGTTGATGGATCCGATGGTGGAGGCTTACGAGGAATTTCTGGTCAAATATCCGAAATTTGTCAAAGGCCACCTTGCCTATGCCAGTTTCATGCTGGAACTCGATCAACAGAAACCGGCGGAAAAACATCTGCAGCGCGCCATTCAACTGGAGCCGTCCAACCCTGTGGCGCTGAACAATCTGGCCAACTACTTTGGGCAATATGGACCGGCCGCAGAAGCATTCGCGAATTACGAACGCGCGATTGAGTTGCGCCCGAACGAGGCGACCTACTACCGCAATTACGCCAGCGCCATGCTGGTGAATCGAGCCGCCGCCCGCGACTATCTCAAAGTTAAAACCGAGCAGCAGGTGTTCCGGAGGGCGCTCGATTTGTTCAAAAAGGCGGTCACGCTGTCTCCGGAAGACTTCCTGCTCGCGAGCACGCTGGCCCAGTCCTACTACCGGGTGCAACCCGTTCCCTATTCCGAGGCGAAGCAGGCCTGGAAAAACGCATTGAGACTCGCTTCCGCACCCGCTGAACAACAGGGCGTTCGACTGCACCTTGCGCGTTTGCACATCGCGACGAAAGATTACGAGGACGCCCGCCGATACTTGAACGGCGTAACCGACGAGTCGCTGGATTCCATTCGCAAACCACTGCTTGCCAAGCTTCCGCTAAAGATGACGCCGCTTCCGTTCAGCACCTCGACACGCGGCCCTCGACTCTTCAATCTCTCGACAGCACCACCGCCCGGCAGCAAGTAAGGCGGAGCATCCAGTTGGTTCCGTGTCGTGGATAGTTCGAGGCGTTAATTTGTCCTCCCCAAACTGACGGGGAAACTACGTTGAAGAATCGTTCTCGCCGAGCGCCAGCAGTAGCTTATTGTGAATATCACCGAATCCACCATTGCTGAACACACAAACCACGTCGCCCGAATGGGCTTCACGCGTGAGGTATTCGACAATGCGATCCGCGTCGGGCAGGTACTCCGCGGTTTTTCCAAGAGCCCGTAGTTCCACCATCAATTGATCGGGATTCAATCGTTCGTCCGGGTTGAGCATTTCCAATCGCGCCACCTGCGCAACCACAACGGCGTCCGCATCAACGAACGACCGCACAAATTCCTCCTGGAATATATTCCTGCGGGTGGTGTTGGATCGCGGCTCGAACACCGCCCAGACTTTCCGGCCCGGATACTTCACCCGCAATGCCTTCAACGTTTCGCGAATCGCAGTCGGATGATGCCCAAAATCATCGATCACGACCACGCCGCCCGCCTCGCCCCGAACTTCCATTCGCCGGCGAATGCCTTTGAACGTAGCGAACGCAGATTGAATCTGCTCGTGACTCAACCCGCAATGGCGGGCGCAGGCCGCGACGGCCAATGCGTTACGCACGTTCAACTCGCCAATTAGCGGGATTCGATAGGTGAATCCCTCAAATTCGAAATCGCTCGAATCGGCGGAAAGCTGCAAATTTTCGGCCCGGGCGGTGTTGCGCTCCCCAAAACCGAACAAGGTCACTGGACACGGGGCATTCTCTATTGCCGGGGCAACATGAGGTTCATCACCATTGGCCAGCAGCAGCCCATTGCGGGGAATCAATCGCACAAAATGACTGAACGATTTCTGAATCGCGGCGAGGTTCTCGAAAATATCGGCATGATCGAACTCCAGATTGTTGATGATGCCGACCTCCGGCAGATAATGAACAAACTTGCTG
>CALBIE010000049.1 GCA_937893495.1 uncultured Verrucomicrobiales bacterium
TCGGACGCCCCACGCAGGCGAGACGCCTGCGCCACGTCTTATGCTGATTGATACCAATATCCATCTCGGCCGCTGGCCGTTCCGACGCCTCGCGCTTGACGAAACACCGGCGCTGGTCGCGAAGCTGAAGCAATTCGGTGTCACGCAGGCGTGGGCAGGCAGCTATGATGCTTTGCTTCATCGCGACGTCACGTCCGTCAACGAGCGATTGGTTCGCGAATGCGATAAACGCGGCGAGGGTATTCTGATTCCCTTCGGCACGGTTAATCCGGCCTTGCCCGATTGGGAAGGAGATTTGCGCCGGTGCGCTGTTGAATACCAGATGAAGGGCATTCGCCTGTATCCGAATTACCACGGCTACCTGCTCGACGATGAGCGCGGGCACGCGCTATTGAAAATGGCGACGGAGGCCGGGCTGCTCATCCAGATCGCCGTGATGATGGAGGATGAACGCACCCAGCATCCATTGATACGGCTGCCGCATGTCAGCGCGACTCCGTTGCTGGATTTCGCCAGAAAGCATACGGGTTGTCGCATTCAGTTGTTGAACTCTTTTCGCGGCGTTCGCACGCCGTTGGCCGTGCAGCTCGCCGCGACCGGACGCGTCTTTTTCGAGACAAGCACGCTTGAAGGGGTAGCGGGAATCGAGAATCTGCTGAAACTCCTGCCGGAAAAGCATCTGCTCTTCGGCACGGGCGCGCCGTTTTACATCTTTGAATCGGCGATTCTGAAGATGCGCGAATCGCGCCTGAAAAAAAGCGAGTTCGATGCCATCGCCGGACGAAACGCAATCTCGGTCTTACGAATGTCCAAAAGGCAATGACCAGAATCGCGGGTGTTCCGCTCATTAAGTGAGTCGATGGACACTGAACTTTGGTTATTATTACGTCGCTTCCCGGATGGACACGACTTCCGCCCCCGGCTATCTTCCGCCAACATTTGCCCCGGGAACATCGAATTAAACGGGAAAACTGAATAATCACATGCCAACGACAGACACCGAAAGCACTCCTGCCGCCAGCGAGGCCGACGTTAAGGCCATCGACGAATTGCGCGTTCTTTACGCTTCGCTCCGTAAGGAAATCAGCAAAACCATCATAGGCCAGGACAAGGTCATCGAGCAGTTACTCATCTGCGTCCTGTCCAAGGGCCATTCACTCTTGATGGGCGTGCCGGGCCTCGCCAAGACCACGATGGTCCATGCACTGGCCGAAGTCATGTCGCTGGATTTCAACCGCATTCAGTTCACGCCCGACCTGATGCCCAGCGATATCACCGGGACGGATATTCTTCAGGAGACCGACCAACCGGGTAAACGCGAGTTCGTGTTCCTGAAGGGTCCCTTGTTCGCCAACATTGTGCTGGCGGACGAAATCAACCGCACGCCGCCCAAGACGCAATCGGCGCTGTTGGAAGCGATGCAGGAACATAAGGTGACCGCCAGCGGCAAGGCCTTTTCACTGCCGAGCCCGTTCTTTGTGCTCGCGACCCAGAATCCCATTGAGCAGGAAGGTACGTATTCGCTCCCCGAAGCACAGCTCGACCGTTTCATGTTCTTCATTCATGTGAACTACCCGAGTTCGGACGAGGAAAAGCAGATTGCCCGCGCGACGACGGGTGAAGCACCGGATGCACTGTCGAAGCTCGTTTCCGGCGAACAAGTCCTCAATTTTCAAAAACTCATTCAGCGCGTCCCCGTGCCAGACCACATTTACGACGCCGCGGTGGGACTGGTGCGGATGACTCGACCGGATGACGAGGCGGCACCCGAGTGGATTAAACGCTGGGTCACCTGGGGCGCCGGGCCACGGGCGGTGCAGTATCTCATTCGTGGTGCCAAGGCGCATGCGGTGCTGCAGGGGAGTTACCTGGTGCGCATGGAAGACATTGAAGCCGTCGCCCAGCCGGTATTGACGCATCGTATTCTCACCAATTTCCAGGCGCAGACCGAAGGCGTCACCAGCCCGAAGATTGTTGAACGCCTGTTGGAGGAACTCCGCAAACAGGAGAATTGAAAACTGAGGACAGGCGCACATCGTAGCGCAGGCTTCCAGCCTGCATGGAGCTGTCGCAATACCAAGCGGTTCACGGATTGTTCGAACGCGTTGGTTGTCAGGCCGGACGCCCTTGCAGGCGGGACGCCTGCGCTACGTTGGGGCAGGCGCACATCGCTCCCATCTTTCGCAGTCGTTGCCGCCCGCTAGAGACCACTCAACCATGGAACCCGCACTCACAGGAGCCAGAGATTTTCTTGATCCGGAGGTGCTCTCACGACTGGTGCACCTGCCCCTCGTGGCGCGTTCCGCGATGGAGGGAACTGTCTCCGGCCAGCACAAAAGCCCGCATCGCGGCTCCAGCGTCGAGTTTGCCGAATATCGTGGCTATGTGCCGGGAGACGATCTTCGTCGTCTCGATTGGCGCGTGCTCGGGCGCACGGACCGTTATTATATCAAGGAGTTCGAAGCGGATACCAATCTCCGTTTGCATCTCGTGGTCGATTGCAGCGCGTCGATGGATTTCAGCGGCGGCGGAGTGAACAAGTTCAAGTATGCCCGACAGCTTGCCGGCACCCTCGCGTACATTGCGATTAATCAAGGTGACGCGATCGGCCTGAACTGTGTCAGCGAGAAAGGCGGCGTCGAACTCCCGGCCAAACGGAACCCGGCTCACCTGCAAACGGCCTATGATATTCTCGAAGCCGCCAAACCGGCCGGGACCACCTCGCTGGTACAAGCCTTGCACGATGTGGCGGAAAAAACCCGCCGCCGCGCGCTCGTTATTGTGATTTCGGATTTCTTCTGTCCCATCGCGGACTTGATCGGTGCGTTCCAACATCTGCGCTTTCAGAAGCACGACCTCGCGATGTTTCATCTGCTTGACCCGATGGAAACGAATTTCGAATTCGATCGTCCGGTGCGATTTCAGGATTTGGAAAGCTCATTCAATCTCGTCACGGAGCCGGCGATGATTCGCGATGCCTACCTCGAGGAACTGAACAAACATCGCGGTGCGTTGCGGGCCGGTTGTCTTGAATTCAACGCAGATTATCGCGAGGTCATGACCGATCAGGGACACGAAAAAGTGCTGGGCGATTTTCTCAATGAACGCGCCCGAATGGCGGGGGCGGGACGCGTTTGAAATGACCTTCCTCCAGCCATTCATTCTCCTGGGTCTGCCCCTGCTGCTGCTGCCGGTGATCATCCATCTGATCAATCGCCTGCGGCATCGTCCACAACCGTGGGCTGCGATGATGTTCCTGATTGCCGCGACCCGGTCCTCCACGAGTCAGGCAAAATTGCGGCAATGGCTGGTGCTGCTTTTTCGCGTGCTGGCCGTGGCCGCATTAATCTTCTTCCTCGCCCGTCCGCTGACGGGAGGATGGCTCGGTTGGGCCGTCAATCGCGCGCCGGACGTGATCCTGATTGTGCTGGACCGCTCGGCGAGCATGGAGACCAAACTGCCTGGCCAGACGATTTCCAAACGCGAGCACGCGCTCAAACTTCTGACTGAGGCCGCCGCTGAATTTGCCGAGAACAGTCATATCGTTCTGTTGGACAATGCCATTCGCGAACCGCAGCAACTCGCCAGCGCTAAAGCATTGCTGCAGGAATCCCTGACCGGTCCGACGGATACCGCCGCCGATCTGCCGGCGCTCCTGCAGATTGCCCAAAAATGGCTGACGGACAATCAGGCCGGCGCTTCTGAAATCTGGATTGCTTCCGATCTCCAACGGAGCAACTGGCAGCCGGATGACGATCGCTGGGAGGCGCTGGTCGCGCAATTCGAGGAAATGCCGCAACCCGTTCGGTTTCGCCTGTTAACGTTTGGAACCGAACAGCCGCTCAATCGGTCGGTGTCCCTCGCGCAAATGCAACTCGACAGCGAAACCGAAGCTGACGTGCAACTGAGTCTCGACCTGAAATCATCCGAACCGTCCGAGAAACCGTTCCCGGTTCGCGTGCGCACTTCAGAATCCGAGTCGCACAATGACGTTTCATTACGCGGCGCGAGTCTTCGCTGGCAGCATCGGCTCAAGTTGCGGGACCTGGCGGAGGCCCCGTGGGGTGCGGCCTCGATTCCCGATGACGCTAATTCACGAGACAACGAAGTATTCTTTCTCAACCGAATGCCGGACGCCGCGTCAGCCGTGGTGGTTTCCGATTCACCGGAAGGTTCGAAGTTTCTCCGGTTCGCCGCACTGTCGTCACGGGGAAATCGACCGGCCGAAGTGGTGGCGCCGGCGCGATTTGCGGAGACCAGCTTGTCTGATGTGTCGCTGATTATCTGGCAGGCGGCGATTCCCGCGGAACAGGGCAGATTGAAAAGCTATCTCGAAGAGGGCGGCGTGGTCGTGTTCCTGCCGAGCGACGGCACCAATCACGCTTCTTTTTTCAATACGACGTGGGCAGGGCTGGAAGGCGCGACGGAAGATAGTAATTTCATCGTTCAGCAATGGAACGAGGCCGAGGGGCCGCTCGCCCGGACGGACGAAGGAATGAGCCTGCCGCTGGGTTCGCTTGAAATTCGCAAGCGGCAATTGATCGACGGCACCAGTTCGACGCTGGCGAGTTTCGCGGACGGCCGCCCGCTACTCACGCGAGGCACGCATGGGCGCGGCAACTATTTCTTTTGCGCAACCCTTCCTCATCGGGATTGGTCGAATCTTGAGGACGGCGGTGTATTGGTGCCCATGATTCAACGCCTGCTCGAACAGGGCACGCGTCGTCTCAATCGCGAAACCATGATTGCTGCGGGTGAGTTGTCGCCGATTGATCGCAATCGGGTGTGGCGATCGCTCGATTCAACCGAGTTGAAGAACATCCGCCTGCACGCGGGAGTCTATCGCTCGGGCGATCGGTTGCTCGCCGTGAATCGGTCGGCGGCCGAGGATGATGCTGAACTGGTTGAACCGAGTGCCGCGGTAAAATTATTTGGCGATCTACCCGTGCAATGGTCTGAGCAGACCGACGTGGACGCCGCGTCATTGCAGGGCGAAGCGTGGCGGATGTTCCTGGCTGGAATGTTAATCTTTTTGATAACTGAAAGCTGGCTGGTTCTCCCGCCCGCCCCACGGTCGAAGGAGCCGTTCGAATCATGAACCAATGGTCGTTCGCATCGGATTGGCTGTTGGTGGCTGGCGGTATTGCCGTCTGGCTCATTGCGGCCAGCCTGTGCTGGCAGAATTACAGCCGGAGGCAGAGTCGCGCGACGGGTTGGTTGGAGAGTCTTCGGTTGGTCATCATTACCACCCTGGTGTTCACGCTGTTCCGGCCGGAAATTGTCCAGCGTATTGAACGCACCGAGTCGCCGGAAATCGTCGTAATGGTCGATGCCTCGGGCAGCATGATCACCGAGGATGTCTCTGGTGGTTTCAATGTCGTTACGCGCGCGGCGTGGATTGCCGCGCAACGGCAGACCAATGTATGGGCGCCACTGGAAAAAATCGGCAAAGTGATTTTTGACGAATTTTCACCGGCGCCCACCAACGCGAATCCAGAGGCGGGAACAGACTTGACCGGATCGCTGGAAGCCGGATTGAAGCGCTACGCAAATCTTCGCGCGGTGCTGCTGTTGACGGATGGTGACTGGAACCTCGGCGGCGCGCCGGCGGGAATTGGTACGCGTTATCGCGAGCGCGACGTGCCCATCTTCAGTGTGGGAGTTGGTTCAGAAAAGGCATTGCCGGACATGCTGCTCGAACGCGTTTCCATGCCGGCTTACGGGCTTATCGGTGAGCAGATCGCGTTGCCGTTCAAGGTGCGGAATCATCTGCCGCATGAAGTGAAGACCACGCTTTCGGTCATGATCGAGGATCGGGCAGTTTCGAAAAAGGAAATCACGATTCCCGCGTACGGACAGTTGCACGATGCGATTCTCTGGTCACCCCGCCAGGTGGGTGAAGCGGATTTGAAACTGAGTCTGCCCGTCGAGGCGGATGAAACCATCGCACACAATAACGAGTTGCCCGTGCGAATCGCCGTGCGGGCCGAGACGCTCAAGGTGCTGGTCGTCGATTCGCTGCCGCGCTGGGAGTTTCGCTACTTGCGCAACGCCCTGATGCGCGATCCGGGTGTCGAGATGCACGCGGTGTTATTTCATCCGGGTATCGGCATGGGTGCCGGGCAGAATTATCTCAATGGGTTTCCCGGCACGAAAGAACAACTCGCGAATTACGACGTGGTGTTTCTCGGAGACGTCGGCATCGGTGATGGCGAACTCAAACGATCCGATATTGCCCTGGTCAAGGGACTGGTTGAACAACAGGCCAGCGGGTTGGTGTTTTTGCCGGGCCGACGTGGGCGTCATTTGACGTTGCTCGACAGCGAGATTGGCGACCTGATGCCGGTCGTTCTCGACCAGGCTCGACCGACCGGCATTGGCTTACAGAACGAAGTTCCGCTTTTGTTGTCCACGGCCGGGCAGGGCCATTTGCTGACGCGGTTCGATGCTGATGAAGCGCGTAATTCGGACATCTGGAAAAACCTGCCGGGCTTTTATTGGAACGCAGCGGTGGAAAAGAGCCGGCCCGGTTCCGAGGTGCTGGGCGTGCATGCCTCGATGCGCAATGCCTGGGGTCGCATCCCGTTGCTGGTCAGTCGCCCGGCCGGGAGCGGCAAGGTATTGTTCATGGGCACGGACAGCGCGTGGCGTTGGCGGCGCGGAGTGGAGGATAAGTTTCATTATCGATTCTGGAGCCAGGTGGTTCGGTGGATGGCGCATCAACGGCATCTGGCCGGCAAGGAAGGGATTCGCCTGAGTTACAGTCCCGAGGCGCCGAATGCGGGCGAGACCGTTTTTCTTCAGGCGACCGTGCTTGATCCGGCCGGTTTTCCGCTTGAGAAGGGCTCGGTCAAGGGGCGTATCACCGGACCGTACGGTCAGATCGAGGAACTTGAATTCGATTCGCTCGAAGGCGGGTGGGGCGTTTTCAAGAGTCGCTTCACGCCGCGCCGGGGTGGTGATTTCAGAGTTCAGATCGAATCGGATGATGCCGGTCGGAAACTGGATTCGCAGATTTCGGTGACTCAGCCGACCCGCGAGCACGTCGGACAACCGGCCAATTTCGAGGTGTTGCGTGAATTGGCTGGAATCACTGGCGGCGAAATGGCGATGACGAGCGGTTTGAATGAAATTTTGCAAGCCATCACCCTGTTACCCGAACCAAAACCGCTGGAAAACCGGATTCGCCTGTGGAGCAATCCGTGGTGGGGCGGCTTGATCCTGTTGTTGCTGACGATTTATTGGACGGGGCGCAAGCTCGCGGGCATGATATAGGTGCGACCGATGGAAGACGACCAACTCAAAACAAAGCTTCCGCCCAGTCTTGAACGCAAGTTCCGGGATCTGGAGGCGGGCTTGTGGCGCAAGGAAACGGCGACGGCGGTGTTTGGCAGTCTCGTGATTCTACAGGTTGGCTGGCTGCTGCTGTTTGCTTCGGATCGCCTTCAAGATTCACCGGTCTGGTTGCGGTCGATGCTGCTCGGCGGTTCGTTAACGGGTGTGTTGGCGTGCATCACGATCTGGATGCGACATTGGGTCTGGGACCGGCGCGGTAATCGCAAATTTGCCCGCATCATTCAGCACGAACAGCGCCGACTCGGCGACCGACTGCTTGGCGCGGTCGAGCTTGCCGAAGGCGCGGCTACCCATGGCGATGTTTCACCGGCGCTGCGTCGAGCGGCGATTCGCCAGGTATCCGAATCCACGGCGGGTTTTGATTTTACGTCCGTGATTGATCGCTCGGGGGGGAGGCGACTCATGCTGATTTGCGGGCTGGTGTTGGCAAGCGTCGTCGGAACAGCGGTGGTAGCCCCGCAGGCGGCGCTGAATGCCTTGGCCCGATTTGGCATCCCGTTTGCAAATATTGAACGGTTCACGTTTGTTGCGCTGAAGGAATTGCCCGGGGACCTGATCGTTCCTCATAGTGAAACTTTTCTCCTGAATGGTCGCGTGGCCTATCACGGATTCTGGCAACCGAATCGGGGCAGGGCTCAGTTTGAAGCGCAGAAAGAATCGGCTGTTTCCGTCGTTGACGGATCCATTGAGATAGTGGTGCCCGGCCAGGTGGAGGCCGGTAATTTGACCGTGCAAATTGGCGACGCAAAAAAGAACATCGCCATTAAGCCGACCTATCGTCCGGCGCTGCGGAAGCTAAACGCGGCGATTCAGTTTCCCGATTATCTTCAGCATGAAGCGACGACCAGCGATTTTTCGGGAACTTCGTTGACGGTGCTCGAAGGGAGCAAAGTCACGGTGAATGCTGAAGCGACCCGTGATTTGGCGGCGGTAAGCCTGCGCCTTGGAAAGGCGGAGCCGCTGGACCTGCCTTCGCATGCCGGCCGATTCACGACACCCCAACTTGCACCAGCCGGGCTTTTGGCTGGATCCATCACCATTCAGGATCAACTCGGGTTGAGCAATGCCGCGCCCACCCGTTTCCTCATTCAAACCCGCCCCGACGATCCGCCGCAAGTATCGCTGGAGGATCTTCCGCTGGAATTCTCGATGCTGGAAAGCGACGTGTTACCGTTGAAACTCTACGCGGAAGATGACTTCGGCGTGAAACTGGCGGGAGTCACGTGGACGGGGCTCAATTCCGTTTCGAATAATCAATCCTCGCTCACGGAGTTCAAAATCGAGGCGAAATCCGCGAAGGAAAAGACACTGACCAATACGTTTATTTTCAGCCCGATCGTGCTGGGCGTGCCACCCGAAACGACGGTCGAGATTCGCGGAGCGGCAAGGGATTTTCATCCGACGCGCGAGCCTTCCTCCTCGCTCACTCATCGCATTCATATTGTCGGCAATGTTCGCCATGCCGAAATGGTTCGTCAACAGCTCGACGCTCTTTTTGCCCGGCTTGAGGAAATCACCCGCGACGAGGAATCTGTCGCGCAGAAAACGAGCGAACTGAAAAACACCTCGAACGAGGATCTCAATTCGAAGAAATCGGAAAAAAAAGCGGGCGAACTTGCGGGAGATCAGGGACAGACTCAGCGCCAACTCAGCGAACTGGCTCGCGACGGTACCGAGATTCTGCGGGAGGCGCTGCGCAATCCGGTCATTGACCAGAAGACCTTGCGCGACTGGACGAAGAACCTCAGCGCGATGGATCAGATTGCCAAACAGGAAATGCAGAAGGCGACCGAGGGGTTGCAGTCCGCTCAGGAACAGGAACCGAAGCGGCAGGAGAATCTTGCCAGCGCGGAGCAGGCGCAGCAGGAGGCATTGAAGAAACTCCAGGAATTGCAGAAGGACATGAATGACGGGTTGGACAACCTGCAGGCACTGACCCTGGCGCAACGACTTCGCCGCATGGCGGGGCGAGAGGGCCGCGTCGTGGATCAGTTGCAGAGCGTGATTTCCGAATCCATTGGCCTGCTGCCACGCGAATTGCCCAGGACGCTCACTTTGCTGAATGAACGATTGGCCGGAAATCAATCTGAGCTCAGCGGCGAAGCCAAGACGTTGCAGGACGAGATCGGACGCTTCTTCGATCGGACGCAAAAGCCCAATTACGGCTCGGTGAATCGCGAGATGAAAGAGGCGAACGCCGAGACTGAGTTGCAGCGCATCGGGGAGTTGATCGAATCCAACATCGCGATGGAATCCATGCAGAATCTGACGGACTGGATGAAATGGTTTCAGGACTGGGCCAAACGGCTGGAACCGCCCGAGGAGGAATCCAGCGGCGGGAAGGGCGGCGCGGGTTCGCCGCAGAGCCAGAAACTATTGAAGATGCTGATCTCGTTCATCCGCATTCGCATGAACGAAGTCGGGTTGCACCAGCAGACGAAATTACTGGATAGCGAGAAGGAACGCCAAGCCAACTACCGGGACGCAGTAACGAAACTCGCGGAGGTTCAACGCGATCTGCACTTCGAGTTCTCAGACGTTCAGATGGACAATACCTTTGAGCAACTCAAGGAGCCCCTGATGCTTGCCCAGGCTTCCATAACGATCGCCGAGGATAAAATTTTTGAACCGAGCACGAGCCCGGAAACCCAGAAGGCGCAGGTTCAGGCAATCGCTGACTTGTCCGACCTGATCAATCTGATCAACGAGCAGGCCAAGCGACAGAAACCCAGCGGCCAGAGTCAACAGCAGCAGCAACAGGCGATGCAGGAAATGGAAATGCTGATGCAACTTGCCCGGCAACAGATGCAACAGGGCATGAGTCCGATGGCCGGCCAACAGCCCGGGATGGGAAATGCCGGCGGCGGCAAGGGCCAGGGCGGCTCGATGAGCGGGAGTAATGGTACGGGCGTCGGTGATGGTCGTAAGAACGATCGTGCGAGTGGCCAATCGCGGCAGATCCCGGCGGAGTTTCGCAAAGTGATGGAGAAGTATTTCAAGGCCGTGGAAGAGGCGGAGAAGAAATGACCAATGACCAAAGTCAAATGACCAATGGCGGTGTGACGGCCCTTGGCGGCGGCGGAAGGAGTTGTCGCGTCCGCATCCGGGCAAGGGTCGAACATTGGCCTTCCTCTCCCCGCGACGCGGGAGTCGGGCGAGGACCGGGGAGAGGGGTTCGTTCGAAGGGAACCTCCTCTCCCCGGCCCTCTCCTCCATCTTCGTGGAGGAGAGGGAGAAGCCGCAATTTCGTTGCGCCGGGTTGGTTGTTGATTATTGCCTTCGTCCTGTCTGTTGTTCGTCTCCCTGCTCAGGAATTGTTTGTCGAGCAATCGGCTCTGAGTCCGAAGTTGATCGACGGGATGTACGTGAAGGGCCTGCAGTATCTCGTGCGGACACAGAGTCCCGATGGCAATTGGCCGGACAGTTACGGACAGCAGCCCGCCGTGGTGGGTCTCGCGATCGTGGCCATGCTGGCGCACGGTGATGATCCGAATCTGGGTTCCTATCATCAGACGATTCGCAAGGGACTTGATTTCATTCTTCGAAACCAGGACGGGCAGACCGGTTATATTGGTCCGTCGATGTACAATCACGGCTTCGCGACCCTGGCGCTGGCGGAGGCCTATGGCGCGGTCGCGGATAGCCGCCTGGGTCCGGCGCTGCAGAAGGCGGTGGAATTAATCGTGATGTCGCAAAAGAAAAATCCCAAGGGCGGTTGGCGTTACTCTCCCGACGGCAACGATGCCGACACAACGGTCAGTGGAGCGCAAATGGTGGCGCTGTATGCCGCGCGCAACGCCGGGTTGTTCGTTCCCGAGGAGGCGATTGAGCGCGGCCTTCACTATTTTTCATCGTGCAAGACCTCTGATGGAGGCTATGGCTACACGTCCGCCTCCGGCGCGAATTCGGCACGCACGGCCATTGGCTGCCTCGTCCTGGCGCTGGCAAAAAAGAAAGACTCCCCGGAGTTCAAGTCGGCGTTTGCCTACATTGAAAAAGCGCCACCTGAAGGCCATTATTACCAATACTATCTTTACTACGCCGCCCAGGCATTTTTCCACGCTTCACCGGTTGCGTGGAGAAGTTGGAATTTGAAGAACATTCAGTCGCTGGCCGCTACGCAAAGCAAAACCGGCGCGTGGGAAGGACCGTTTGGCCACACGTTCGGCACCAGCACCTCGCTGCTGTCGCTGGCGTTGAACTATCGTTACCTGCCGATCTATGAACGTTGATCGGCAAGCGGGTGCTGCGTTGATGCTATGCGGGTTTTGTCTCGCTGCGGAAATTCGAGCAGCCAGCCTGGCGGAGAAGGGCGGGGAAACCGAGTCGCCGAACGTCATGCTGCAATTCAACGACGGATCAATTCTCCACGGCCGTCTGGTGAGATTGAAGGCAGCCAGTGGTATTTGTATTCAGCGTTCCGATTCGTCGGACCCCATCGAGTTTACGCTGGAAAAGGTGAGCCGCATTCAATTCACCGGGCGCACGCGATTCGCTGAGACGGATCGTCCGAAATGCCGCGTCTTCTGCCATCTGGGCGATCATTTCGAAGGCGAGCTCATCTCCATTGACACCCTCACCGTAGCGCTTGATTCCGCGGTGATGGGTTCCATCAGGATTCCGCGCCAGGCGATCGCGCAGATCAGTTTTCCAGGAAATTCACGCGAGCTGATTTACTCCGGGCCGGTGGGAATGGAAGACTGGGTCATCAGCCAGCGCACGTCCTATTCCGAGTCGCCGGCCGAAGGCAATGCCGCATGGACCTACGACGGCGAGTCATTCGCGCCGCGTGGCGTGGGCACGCTGGGACGAGACTTTGGTTTGCCGCCCTTGTCGCGGGTGGCGTTTACGTTGAACTGGACGGAATCGCCACGCTTCCGGGTCATCTTTTATGCCCGTGATGTTGATAAATACACTTACAGCGAAGGGTACCATTTTTTCTGTTCCGGCAAGGGCAGCATCCATGCCCAGCCGAGTATGGCCTTGCCCAGCGCACCCGTGCAGAACCTGACGGCCCGGCTTCCGGTGCTGACCCGGGGAAATCGTGTGCGGCTCGAATTTCGGCTGGATTCACAGAAAGGGATCTGTGAGCTGTTCGCCGACGGCATTCGGGTACACGAATGGAAGGGGCTGGGATATTCCGGTTCGGGCACCGGAATGGTTGTTTACAATTATCGACCGCAACCACCATTCACGATCAAGGACATCGAGGTGCATGAATGGGATGGTAAACCGGTGCGGCGCGAGATCGGGAATCCTGCGAGCACGCTGATCCGGTTTGGTAATCATGATAAGGTTGTTGCGGAAGTGGATTGGCTGAAAGGCGGAAAACTGTCGATGAAGGTCCAGTCCCGGCTGATGGAGATACCGATCGAGCGCGTCGCGTCGATCCGGTTTCCGAAACGAACACGAGTTGCCGTGCCGTCCACGACTCCGCTGCTGGTGTTGCGCGGGCAGAATCGCCTGAGTTTTGCGCTGGATGGAATTGAGAACGGGCGAATGATTGGTGCCAGCCCGGTTCTGGGCCGCCTCTCACTGCCGATCGATTCGGTGGTGAGTCTTGACTTGCGAACCGCAGCGCCGAAAGTCATCCCCGCAACTGCGGAAACTGAACCTGATCCGCGGAAACCGGAATGAAACTGTTCGCGACTATTCTGTTCAGCAGTGCGTTGAGCCTGGCCGCTCAGGTGCCGGCGGGCGACGTCGTTCGCTTTCTCGATGGATCGCAGTTGCACGGGAGATTTGTTGCGTTCAAGGCGGAGGCGGGGGTGCAGTGGAAACACGATTCGAGCATTGAACCGTTTACGATCGCGGCGCGGGCACTGCACCGGATTCAATTCGAGAAGCGCGGCCAACGCCCCGGCTCGACGCTGTTGAACTGCCGATTTCGCTTCAACAACGACGACGAATTGCTCGGTAACCTGGAGGGATTCGACGAGGATTTCGTCTGGTTCCAGTCCTGGTTTGCCGGCCGGTTGAAGGCCCGCCGGGATACGTTGAAATCCATCAAGTTCTTCAGTCGCGGTTTACGCGATATTTATTCCGGTCCGAACGGACTCGAAGGATGGAATGCGGGTGATCCCCGACTGTGGCGGCAGGAGAACGACGCGCTTGTGGGCGCGCAGAATGCGTTTCTCGGCCGGAGTTTTGACCTGCCGGATCGCGCCCGAATCGAATTCAAACTCGGCTGGGAAGGTGCGTTGAATCTTTATTTGTCCATCTACTCGGATACGACGGAGCGCTTTAACTTTGTCAACAACGGCTACCAGTTCAACATGGGGCTCGGTTACGTGAACGTGATGCGCGGGCAGGGTCGGATGGGAATGCTACACCTGGGCCAGGGTCGCCTGCCCACTCAGCCGGACCCTTCCGGAGTGCGCATTGAGATTCGCGCGGATCGCAAGAACTCGCTGCTGGCGCTGTTGGCGAACGATCAGTTGGTCGGTCAATGGACGGACCGGGCGGGATTCGTCAGCACGAATCGAGGTGTCTCGTTTTTCTGCCTCAGTTCACACGTTCGCCTGAGTGAAATTCGGATTTCTGAATGGGACGGTGAGCTCGAAACGCCCATCGCGGAAACCAACGAAGTTCGTAATGCGCCGCTCGTGAAGTTGGTCAATCAGGACAAGTTCACCGCACGAATCGGGAAGGTCGTTGAAAGCCGGCTGGAAATCGTCTCCGATCAGGCCACGTTGAAAATACCGCTGGCTCGGATTCGTGAAATTCTGTTCCCGATCGTGACCGATCCGCCCGCGCAGACTCCGGGAAAATGGGTGCAGGCCCGCGTCGCCAGTGGCGAAAAAATCACTCTTGAGCTGGCGCAATGGAACACTGCGAGTGCGACGGGTGAAGGGCTTCTGTTTGGACCCATCCGCTTTGAGACGAAATGGGTGGATGAGTTACGCTTCAATCCGGATCAGGAACCGATGACCAGGATTAGCGAAGGACTCGATACCAGCGGGAGGTGGTTGTTTGAATAGGATATTGAACTGTGCGTGTCGATTAATCGTTGGCGTTACGCTGGCACTCGTGCCGGGCATCGCGATTGGGGCTGGTGTGGCGGTGCCGAAAGCGGAAGGCGAAATTGTGCTCTTCCGCAATGGCGACGTGCTGAAAGGAAGCATGCACGGGTTTGATTCGACGCGCGGACTTTTGTGGAAGCGGCCGGACATCAGCCGACCCATTGCCTTGAGTCGGACGAATCTCGCTAACGTGTTTCTTCGCCGCACACTATCGCCGCAGGCCTCGACCAATGACTGCCGGATCGTCTTTGCCAACGGTGATGAGTTCACCGGAAACATGAAGAAACTCACGGACCAGGCCGTAACTGTTTCAACTGCATTCGGCGGCGAGCTGACCGTTCCGCGCCGTCAGATCGCCAGTGTTTATTTCAGTAATTATCCCGGCAAACTGGTGTTTGACGGACCGCGGGGAGAGGAAGGGTGGACGCACGGCGAAATGAATGCCGCGCAGGGTGCGGTGCGGAACCAATGGTTTTTTAATAACGGGGCGTTCGTATCCACCGACGCGTCCTCCATCGCTCGGGACGTCAAGATGCCGTTTGAATCCATTATCGAGTTTGATCTCGCCTGGAATGGAGCCTACATGCTCGCGCTCGGGCTCTATACGGACTCACTCCAACCCATCAGCCTCAATCAGCGCGACAAGGAACCTGCGTTCCAGCCATTCTACAGTCTGCAAATGAACACCTACTCGGCGTTGATGATGGTCGTTCCGAAGGATGGCGCCTTGCGTCAACTCGGAAGCGTTTCGCTGAATATCCCGCCCGGCTCAACGAATGCGCATTTCACCGTTCTGTCCAGCCGGACCAATAAGTTCGTTCTCCTGCTGGCCAATGGTCAGCCGGTGCATCAATGGACTGATCCCGCGGGCTGGAATGGACTCGGAACCGGGATCCGCCTTGTGCACCAGGGCGCCGGTGCCGTGCGGTTGAGTAACCTGCAGATTTTTGAGTGGGACGGAAAATCCAAGCCGGCTCCGCTGATATCCAATCTTCCGCAATTGGACCTCGTCAAGTTGGTGGACAACCAGGTGTTGGCCGGCAAGATACTGGGTTGCGATGGGACGAATTTTACCATCAATGCCTCCGGGCGTGACGTGACGGTGCAGATGAATCGCGTCACCGAATGGCGATTCGCCACCAGCGCGCAAATCAAGACACCCGTTGGCCCCAACGACGTTCGTTTGCATTTTCAACGTCGCGGACGTATGACGCTGCAGTTGGTTGAGTGGAAGGAAAAGGAGGTCGTGGTGCTCAGTCCGCCTTTCGGTCGCGTGAGCTTTTCCCCGGACGCCTTTAGTCGCATCAATTTCCATCCGCGGTAATTCAGCACCGCGATCGCGGATTCACTCGAATTGTCCCGCGCCGCGAGCCAGCAGGGTGGCAAAGAGGGGGATCAACAGGATTCCAATCAACTCCAGCCGAATCGCATGTTTGATGCCAGGCGGGACGGTCAGTCGTCCGCCTTCCGTCAGCTCAGCCGATTTCCTCCGCATATTCAGGAAAACGATCGTCGGATACAGCGACAACAGAGCAACCACGATGAAGATCGAGAACTTGGCATGGAACGGCCAGGCCTTCAGATAATATTCAGCACCCTTGCCGTAACGGAATACTTTCATCAGCCCCGTCGCCAGCACCACGATCGCTGCGCATCCATAGATCGCGTCGATGATCGTCACGCGCCGAATCTCCAGCGCCGTCATCGGTTTTTTGGTCAGCAAATGTTCGGCCACCAGAGCCGCAAACAACGTCATGAAACTGACGTAATGAATCCAGGTAACGGAAATTTCTGCGCTCATTGTGGTTCGTCCGGCAAAGGCGGTGGCGGTTCCGATGTGGCTGTTTCCGGTCGATATTCCCGGGCCGGAATGAAGCCCTTGATGGCCAGTATGGCGATGACCGCAATGGGTAATAACCAACCCGTCCAGCCAGTGATGCCCGCCTGAATGGCGTCGAATTCCTCCCCGGCTTTGGCAAATAAAAGGACCGCGCCGGCGGAGCCATTGAGTGCCCCGTGCCCGATGACCGCCGGCCAAATACTGCCCGTCGCGATTCGCATCCAACCGAACAGGATTCCAAAGACGATGCACAAACCGACCATCACCAACACCCCCAGTTGCGGATGCTTCGGATAGTTGTGCCCCAGCAGAATAATTGGCGTGTGCCAGAGGCCCCAGATGACACCGGAGAGAATCAGCGCACGCCATTGTCCCAGTGGTTTCAATCTGGGTAGCAAGTAACCGCGCCAGCCGAGTTCCTCACCGAAAACGAAGATGGCGTTCAAGGCCGGCGCCATCATGCCGTTGATGAACTGAATGGCGACGAGGCCCTCGATGGAAATCTTTTCGAGTAACTGCTCCTGTCCGGAACGAACCAGCATTTCGCGAAACCCGGAAAACGCCGTGACATCCAGCGGATACAGCCCGAACAGCGCTCCGATGAACGGGGCCGCGAAACAGAAGGTGGGGATTGCGATCCAGGCAAAGAGCCAGTAACTCCACCAATTCCTGCCGCCAAGCATCAGACCGAGTTCGATCCTCTTATTGCGAACGGGTGAGAGGATGAAGACGACGATGACCGTCGCAACGGCGGGCGTCATCATCATCGCCAGCAGCAGAATGCCGGCTCCGCGACTCGCCAGGCCCTGACCGCTCATCCACAATGGCAGCGTCACCGCCCACGCACCGAGAAAGGCCAGGACGGTAAAAGCCACAATTCCTTTGAGGTCGAGTCGCTCTGTCATCTTGATTCATTCGTAGCGCAGGCAGGATGCCTGCACGGGGCGTTGCTTGCCACCAACGAGTCCGGGCTGGCCAAATTCGCCGTTCGCCAACCAT
>CALBIE010000050.1 GCA_937893495.1 uncultured Verrucomicrobiales bacterium
CACCAAACAGTGTCCGTATTCCAATACTCCAATACTCCAATACTCCCGCTTCACCGTCAGCGCCACCTCTCCGCCGTTCGCAGAAAAACGCCCCCTCGTTATTGGTCATTGTGTATTCGTTACTACTTTGCAGCCTGATCGAGAGCGTCTTGGACGATGCCGGGCGTGAGAAGAGTCGGCAGCACGATCGGTTCCTTACTCGGGTCTTTCGGGTAAACGAGCACGAGCGGCACACCCGCGCGGCCATATTTCTGTAACTCGAGGGCAATGTCCGGCCGGTCGGCGGTATTGTCGCCAATCATGGCAATAATATTGAGTTCCTTGAGCTTACTTTTCGTGCCATCGATCTCAATACTGGTTTTCTTGTTCGCCTTGCAGGTCAGGCACCAGTCGGCCGTGAAGTCAACCAGAACGGTTTGGCCTTTCTGACGAGCCGCGGCTACCGCTTCCGTGCTCCACGGATGCCATTCAATGCCGTCGCGCCCGCTCTTGACGATTCCCGAGTCTCCGGTTTGCACCGGCGGGTTGCGCCATTCGAGTTCACGTTCGAGGGCATAGCCGTAGCCTCCGAGAAGGAAGATGAGGCTGATGGTCATCGCGAGGCCTCTGCCGCGAGTGCCTCGTTGGACAAACTCACCCCAGACCCAGGTCGCCACGGAGAGGCAAACCAGAAACATGCCAATCCAGAGCGCGCCGTCACGACCAAATATCTTTGTGCAAACCCAAAGCAACCAGAACGCAACGGCAAGCATCGGAAATCCCATCGCGGTTTTGAAGGCGACCATCCAATTGCCGGGCTTGGGCAGAAATTTCAGCCAGGCCGGTTTGAAGCTCAGCACCAAATAAGGGGCCGCAAGTCCGGCACCAATGGTGAGAAAGAACAGGATGATGATGCTCGGCGGTTGACCAAAGGCAAATCCCAGTGCGGGCGCGAGAAACGGCGCGGTGCATGGGGTCGCGAGGGCGGTGGCAAGAACGCCGTTGAAGAAGGCACCGGTTGGACCTTCCTTCGTCGCCAGCGAGTTGGCCGAGGTCAAGGCACCACTGCTGAGTGTCACCTCAAATACCCCGAACAGATTCAGCGCCACGAGGGTGACGAGCGTGACCATGCAGACAAGGAACACAGGGTTCTGAAATTGCATCCCCCAACTCGCCACCTTATTGGCGCTTTGCACGGCGATGACGACACTCGCCATCGCGACGAAGGACGCAAGGACCCCGATGCAATAGATGATGCCTAGTTTACGGACCCGCGCCGGCTCTTCCTTGCTCTGGTTAACGAAGCCGAGAATCTTGAGCGCGATGACCGGCAGGACACAGGGCATGATGTTGAGAATCAAGCCCCCGATGAACGCGAACAGCAGCCACGTGACAATCGATTTTTTTTCACCCGCAAACGCGGCGGGATTTGCGCTGGTACCGGCGTCGACGGCCGGCGATGATGCAGCCCCGTTGTCCACCGGAAGATTGACTTCAAATCCGGCCGAATGATCCCCCTCCGGCTTGACGAGCAGGCCGAGCAATTGCGCCGGCCAGTCGCCTTCAAATTTCGTTACGGTCTTGCGGATGACGATTTTTCCATCACTGGCAGAGACGACTTCGGTCGGTGCCTTCACCGCGAAATTGTCAGATGCGTTCGGATAGAAATCGGCATTGGTTCCGTCGGTCTGCCACGCAATCAGGATCTTACGGTCGTCACCGGTGGCGACGCCGTCCCATTTGGCGGAAGCGACCAGATCGGTTTTCAGCGTGGGCAATTTCCTGGTCGCGGCCGCAATCACCGGTGCATCCTCGGAGCGCTTGGTTTCACCGCCGACAACAAGGAAGGCCGCGACTTCACTGCGACCCAGCACGCACGAGCCGTCGGTTTCGCACTCGAGCCAGGAAACATTGCCGATAAGTTCGAGATCGCCGGGAACGGTGTTCACGCCAATCTTCAACTCGATCAGCAGGACGATTTCGTCCGAATAATCGTAGCTGGTCAGTCCGAGCGAGGTGCTCTTGTGCGGGACCGGAAACTGGGTGGGTCCAGCGGTGATCCCTTCCGGGAGCTTCCAGTCAATCTTGGTGGGCTTTCCGACCTCGCCAGGCGAGTGCCAGTACGTGTGCCAGTTGGGCGACATGCGGAGTTGCAGTCCGGCCAGGACGGTTTCACCGGGCTTGGCGGCTTCTTTGTCGAGCAGCAGCGTTGTCCGCGTCTGAGCCCCGTTGGCAGCGAGACCGACCAGGAACAGCACGGCGAAGAGGGCAGTCTGAAATCGTTTCATTGGAATTGAGAGTGTCGGAAAAGGAATTTATTTAAACAAATAATTCATCCCGGCAGGTTTTTCCGTTGATTGAACGCGAAGACAGCGGGCCGTGTCAAAGCGGGTTTCCTGGAAGCTAAACGTTGAATAGTGTGCCACCGGATATTCGCGACTGCCTGCTCTGGAATTCAACTCAGTGCCCGTTTAAAGCACCCCGATCGGCCACCGCAGAGAGGCAGAAAGGAAAGACAAGCAAGCGAGCGAATGAAGATTCCCCTGATGTTCAGGGAGGCGTTGGACGTGAAAACGGGGCAATTCTTCACGGTCCTCGGGGATTTCGGGCGGGCGTACACGGCACTGAATTCACCGCTATTCGTGAGGAAGGCGTGCATCGCCCAGGCACTCAACGTGGTTTTTTCCGGCCCTGTCATCCAACCCGGTTTCCACCGCAGCGACTGGCCCCGGACTCAAAAAGGGGCGAGTTCTTTTCGCGGCGGCAGCGGTGACACCTGCCGGTTCGATTTCCCAGTCTGTCCGCGCTCCGCGAGCTCTTTCAAATGGTTTTGAATGGTTTCGTTCTCGATTTCGACGCGTTTGATCAGGGCCACCGCGCTTTCGTCAATCGCTTTGGATTGGCGCGCCAACGAATCATTCAACTGAATGACTTTCGGATGTTTTGATGAGTGCGTTCTGGATAATTCAGAACGGGCTGTCTCGGTTTCTTGATAGGCCTTCATCAATTCAGCCAACCTCGAATCGGGCTCCCACGACGCCAAATTATTCCAGCGTTCCTTGCCGGTCAGTTTTTCCACCCGACGCAGAACGTTGCGGTTCTGCGAAAGTTTGAGTTCGCACTCGGCGATGTGCAGTGCCAACCCTCCGAAGTGGGCGTCGTCGGACCTCTTCGGTGCCATGTTTCTCGTCGCCTTGAGTCGATGGATTTCGCGCGCCACCTTTGCCAGTTCAAGGTCGAGATCGAGCAACTCGGTGTCGGTCATTTGACCGACCTTGTACATGTTCTCCGCAACAGCACAACGCTTTTGCAATACCTTCTGCCGCGCCTCAGCCTGGTAGAGTAGATCATTAGGCCGCTCGGCTTTGGCGACTTCGTATTCCGCCTCAATGACATCCAACGTCGTGGCCAGACCGGACTGATGCCGTTTCCGGATGCGCGCGAGTTTTGTCCGCGTCAATTGGAGAATTTTTTCATCGAGCGCCTTTCCGCGATCTTCCGATGCCCGGTCAACTGAGGGAGAGGCTGGCTGCGGGGTCGAGAAGGCATCAAGACCGGAGGCGGAAGGATTCGGCAGATTCGGATCAAACTTGTCCGGCGTCAACGGCGATCCCGTGGCATCGACTGCGGCAAGAGTCGAGACCGGCTTCTTCCGATGCCAATGCGAATACCTGCCGTCAGCATGCTCTATTTGAAAAAAGTCGTCGTTGAGAAGAACGATGCGACCGGTTGCTTTCCTGCCATTGACCGCCCACGTAAAAACGTCGCCCTGAACACTCCATTGCCCGTCGGCGTTGCCCCTGGCAACCCGGTCATCCACCAAGTGGCCTTTGGATAGCAGTGTAAAATCGTCTTCACCGGTCCGCTTCACGGCCCACGCTCCGATGAGTTCACCCGGTTGCACGTCATACTTGACACCCGAATGCATCCGAAAGCCGTCCGAGAGCCGCTTGATGGATTCGGCGTCGGCATGAAACGCTTCGGCGATCAACCAACGTCCATTCTGTTTCGTCAACAGGAAGTGCATCATCTTCGTCTGCCTATCCCGCGTGCGATACGGATTCGTGAACACCATCGCACTCTGATCGTTTCCAATCTGCCGCACCGGATGCATGGTTTTGAGCGACCACAATTCCTCCAGCGGCTTGAGCGACGCGATCCCGTTCGCGTTCGTCGTCCACTGCATCGCGCCCTTGAAATCCTGCGCGAACACACGCTCCATCCACTTGCCGGCGACTTGTCGGGGCGACAATCGAGGGTTGGTGACTTTCTCGTCCCTTCCGTCAGTCGGCTTCCCTTTGCTTTGGAACAGCCGACCAATCATCGGAACATCACCAAGAATGGGAACCTGCACTGTATTCTCAGCGACGTCACCCTTGAGTTGTTCCGCGACAAAATCGTCGAAGGGAGTTTTGGCCTTCGATGTTGCCGCGCCAGCCGGAGGAAGGACCAGTCGCTGATTTGGATTCGCGGGGACTGGTTCTTTCGCAGCCCCGCCGGGCTCGTCGCCGGAACGAATCCATGCCTCCGCTTTCGACCCTTTTGATGCCAGCGGGTGCACTCCAACAAAACTGGCATACTCAAAATTGTGTTCGCGAGCCAGACCCGCTCCGCGGCTTTTCAATTCATTGACTTTACCGTAGGCAATTTCATCAGAAGCGATGGCCAATTCCAGCACCGTGAATCTGCAATCGGGAACGTTTTTCAGATCCGCCGCAATCTTTTCCCAACTCGTTTCTTTCCCCTGAAACATCAGGCGACTGCCATCCGTAACGAGGCGAACGAAATTCCGCCGCGTCCGCTTCTCCTCGACAGCCGATTTCTCATTCGTGCCGGCGTGCAACATCGCAATGGGCACAACAATGACGGCGAGCGTCGCAAAAGCCGCGATAACGATGAGGCGGTTGACCGCCGCGCGACTCCGTCGGCCATCCAATATGGACAAGAGGCGTCCTTCCAGCGATGACTTGCGAGCCATCGGCACGGCCGTCCAATTCAACAAACTTCCGCCCTGGAGACTCGTGGCAATCTTCAACAGTTCATCCGCATAGTCGCTCGGGCGGGAACCGGAGCTGATGACGAGATCGTCACACGCCTGCTCGCGCTCGACCCGCATCCGTCGCGCCGCAAACCATGCGAGCGGATTGAACCAGTGCACCGCGCACGCCATATGCGCCACCATCTGCGTCGCCCAGTCGAAACGCTTCACATGCGCCAGTTCGTGCAGCAGCACCATCCGTTTGCGCTCGTCGGACCACTCGTCCGCACCTTCCGGCAAAATCAACACGGGTCGAATCGCCCCCCATGTCACCGGCATGCGCATCGCAGCCGATTGAACGCAGGCAACCGGTCGCTCAATGCCCAACTGCCCGCGCATCGCATCGACTCGGTTACACCACTCGCCGGAGTTGTCACGTCGCGCTCGTCGGGTGATCCGAGTCAATTGAAACAACCCCACCAGTAACGGAAGCAATGAAACGAAGAAACCGACCAGCCAGATCCAGCCGCTCCGTTGCACCAGCGTGGCAATGATTGTCGCCCCGGCCATACGACTGTCTCCGGTGCTTTCAACAACGACCGCCGTCGTCGCGCCAGCATCTTGGAGTGCTGGGCTGCCGCCCAGCTTTCCTTGTGGCATGGGCGAATCCGAGGTCAACGGCAGGGGAACCAAAGGCACGATTGAACCAGACCCTCGTTCGGTTTCATTCACCATGCCGGCCGCGACATCCAATGCCCTTGGCTTCACCGCCGTGCGATTCGAACTGTCCGGCAGAGGCTTCACCAGCGCGACGTCACTCACCGCCTTCGTCATATCCGGCAACCAGGACACCTGCCACTCCGGCGCGATCAGCGAAACAAACGGCAACGTCAACACGCCGACAATCGCGGCCAGCCAAACCAGGTGGCGAATCGCCGCCGAAGCCTTCCGCAGCGATACCACCACCAGCCCCGCGAGCACAAAAACGGCGATGCTTTTTACGCCCACATCCGCGAGAAACCACAAGGCCACCGATTCAGATTCAAAATACGTGTTCACGTTTACCGTCCCTCCTTTCGCGCCTGCTGTATCACCCTCTGCAGATTGTTCAAATCATCCGGACTGAGCTCCCGGGAATGGGAATCCAGCAAGGCGGTCACGGCTTTCCCCACCGAGCCGTCGAAAAACGTCTCAACGACATTCTTCATTGCGGACTTGCCGGCGACGGCGCGTGTCCGCGTTGGCAGATACACGTAGCGCGGGCCGTCCTTCTCCGTCTTGAGGATGCCCTTCTCAACGAGGATGGCGAGCATGGCGCGCACGGCGGAATTACTGGGTGGCTCCGGGATGTCCGATTGCACATCGGCGGCGGACGCTCGCCCGCGCTGATAGATGCTGTCCATGATCTGCCGCTCCCGGCGACTGAGGTTTTGTGTTGCTGCTTTAGACATAAGGCTAGAATTCGATGTGCTAAAAAATTAGCACCATTCTTTGGGCTGTCAAAGAAAAACTGCTAAAAATTTAGCATCGAACGTTTTAGCCCACAAATGACGCGGATGAAACGGATACATTGGACAGGAGATTCACTTGGCAGACTTCTGAGCGACGAAGGCAAAAACCATCCGAACCCCTTGGCCCATCCTCCTTTCGGTAAACGACTTGCAGAGAATCCAGGGGGAGCACACGCGGCCCGCGTGTCGTGTTTGGCGGCTCGCCAAACACTGTTGCAGGGCGAATGCAGACCAGGGACATTTCAAATCTTCGAAAACATTGGATACGCCACGATCATTCCGGCGGGCCGGCTGTGCTCCCAGGGAAGCCTGTCAATAATGTAGCAGCCGACGTGAGAAGGCTCTGACCCTGCCTGCTTTACCCGAAAACAAATGAGCCTCCTGACGTCGGCTACGAGATGGTAATTTTTCGCCCGTCTGCAGACGAATCGCGCCAAATTGGCTGAAGAGGCGCTTGAGGGGTGTCCTACGGAAACGATTGGGAGCGACGGAGATTGGACAGGGGTCACTCTCCAAACTTACTGAGGCTCCCGTCGCTGACTGTCCAACGGTGTAAATCGCGGCTGAGTTCACGGGGCCAGTTCTCTTCCGTGCAGGTCATGAAAACCTGGCCTTTGGCGTGGCGGGCCTTTTCCAGCAACGGCATCAGACCGCTGCGACGCTTCACATCCAGTTCACCCATCACGTCATCAATCAGCAGCACCGGTGGCGCGCCGTGAATGCCCGTGAGGTATTCGGCCTGCGCCATTTTGAGCGCGATGGCGAGCGTGCGTTTCTGACCTTCGCTGCCAAACTGAAGCGCTGACTTGTCATTGAGCAACAATTTCAGATCGTCTCGATGTGGGCCAATCATCGTCGTGCGATACCGCTGTTCGCGTTCACGGTTTTTCGCCAACTCGACGGCAAAGTCCGATTTCACGCCGGGGCAATATTCAACGCGAAGCTCCTCGGCATCGTTCGAAATGCGGCGATAGGCCAGTCGCGCCAAAGGGGAAATGCGGGGCAGCAATTCGCGGCGCTCCTTGATCAACTGATTGCCCAGATCGACCATCTGACGCGTAAAACTTTCCAACACGGATAGATCGGGATAAGGTTGCTTCAATAGCTTGTTACGCGAACGAACAGAACGCGCATAGTTGCGCAGCAAATCGAGATAGCCCGGTCGCGTCTGCGCCAGCAGCAAATCGAGGAACCGCCGCCGGACACGGGCAGTGCCTTTGACGAGCTGCAAATCTTCCGAGCAGAAAATTACCGCGCGCAACGTCCCGAGGTATTCAGTGACCTTGCGAATTGCCTGGCCATTGAGGCCAACCTTGCGCTCCGGTTGCGACCAGTAGAGTTTGATTTCGTTTTCACCCTGCCCGACGACTTGTGCGCCGATGAAGTATCCTTTCTTGCCATGCCGGATCATCTGCGCGCCACCGACGCCGCGAAAGGATCGCAGGGTGGCAATCAGATAGATGGCTTCAAGGATGTTGGTCTTACCCTGCGCATTGTCGCCGAGCAGGAGGTGGAAGCCGGGCGCAAAATCAACATCCAACCGCCCGTAGTTGCGGAAGTCGCGAAGCCTGAGATGCGCCAGATGCACGGGCGGACGTTAAGGGAAAAGGTTCCGCGGGTGCAGCCATTTTCGAGGACCTGGATTCACCTTCTGTTTTTTGGAGTCTCACTGATGATGGGAAGCTTCCCGCCAAATGCTCGACTGACCGATCGCGATTCACCGAAGGATCCGCCAGAAAATTGTAAAACACGCGTTTACTGTTTCTATTCAGTTCCAATTCCAAGTTTTCTTTGTAAATGACGGGGTCTTTTCCTACGCTATCCTTCACCTCGAACAAATTACACGAATATGACACCCGCATTAATCACTCTCGCAGTTCTGGCAGGTATCGCCCTGATAATCGGCCTTTGGGTCATGGGCGCCTACAACGGCCTGGTCGCCCTTCGCAACCGATTCAAAAACGCCTTCGCGCAAATCGACGTCCAGCTCAAGCGGCGCTACGATCTGATTCCCAATCTCGTCGAGACGGCCAAAGGCTATATGAAACACGAGCGCGAGACGCTTGAGGCTGTCATTTCCGCCCGTGCTGATGCGCAGAAATGTGAAGTCAACGTCAACGCCGATCCGTCCGATCCCGCCGCTATGGCGGCCTTGATGAAGGCGGAAGGTCAACTTGGCGGTGTCCTTGGGAAGCTGATGATGCTGACGGAGAATTATCCCGACCTGAAGGCGAATCAGAACATGATGCAGTTGACCGAGGAACTGACGTCCACGGAAAACAAAGTCTCGTTTGCGCGTCAGGCCTACAACGACTCCGTGATGGTTTACAACACCGGCCGCGAGACGTTTCCGACGAACGTCATCGCCGGCATGTTCAGCTTCAAGGAAGCCGTGCTATTTGAAATTCAGGAAGAATCCGAACGCAAAGCACCTTCCGTTAAGTTCTGAAGGTTAGCGAGCCATGCCTGACGACCTTCCTCCATTCTCAAGCAATGAGTCGGACGCCGAAGAACGGCAATTGTGCGTTCGTTGTCTGGCCCCTAATCAACCGTCGGCGCACTTCTGTTTGGATTGCGGTTGTCCACTGAGTTCCTATGCCGCAACGGCGCCATTCGAATCATTGTTTGCAGAGGGACATCTTTATCGGCAGGCGGTTGAGTGTCCCTATCGGCCAATTATTCTGATCGGTATGTGGCTTATTTTTGGCTGCGCGGGGTTGGCGGGTCTGAGATTTATCGCCAACGGTGAGGATGCGGCATCATTGTTCGGCGGCGGAGTCGTCCTCCTGTTTTCAGGCATCATCCTGACGAAAACGACAAGGCGGTTTCTTCAGCTCAGGCATCACCATGGTTGACTTTTTTGGCCACCAGGATCGCGCCCGCAAAAACACCGGGCGGCTGGTCTTTTACTTCACGGTCGCGATCGGCTTGACCATCTGCCTGATCTATCTCGCACTCGCGGCAATCCTTTTCTACGGCAAAGGGACGAAGACGGGCGGCGTTGACTGGCTCATCAACTCGGAGCTGTTCATGTGGGCTTCCGCCGGGACCCTGATTGTCGTCGCCCTGGGTTCACTGTTCAAAATCATCGAACTCTCCGCCGGTGGCAAAGCCGTCGCCGAAATGCTCGGAGGTCAGTTGCTCGATCAGAATACGCGCAATGCCGACGAGCGAAAACTCCTTAACGTCGTCGAGGAAATGGCCATCGCATCGGGCGTGGCCGTCCCGGATGTATATCTGCTTGCCCACGAAGGCGGCATCAATGCCTTTGCGGCCGGCAACAGCATCAACGACGCGGTCATCGGCGTCACGCGTGGCTGCATGGAGCAGCTCGATCGCGACGAGTTGCAGGGCGTCATCGCGCACGAGTTCAGCCATATCCTCAACGGCGACATGAAGCTCAACCTCCGGCTCACCGGCTGGATTCACGGGCTGCTTTGCATCGCCATCATCGGGCGAATTCTGCTTCAGTTTGGCGGCTCATCGCGTTCACGCAGCAGCAACGGAAAGGGCGGGAGCAATCCCGTCCCGCTCATTGGGCTGGCCCTGATGGTAGTCGGCGGAATCGGCATGCTGGCTGGCAAACTCATCAAAGCCGCCGTGTCCCGCCAACGCGAGTTCCTCGCGGATGCCTCCGCTGTGCAGTTCACCCGCAATCCCGGTGGATTGGCCGGCGCGTTCAAGAAGATTGGCGGCCTTTACTCGAAACTCGAGACCCCGAAAGCCGAGGAAGCCAGCCACTTGTTTTTCGGCAACGGACTCGCCAACAGTTTCTTTCAGGCATTCTCAACCCATCCACCCTTGGCCGAACGCCTTCGACGTATTGATCCGAACTTCAAGGGCAGTTTCGACGCATCCTATTCGCCATCTTCCGACATCGAATCCAAACTTGTCTCGCACCTTGCCGGTGGACCAACGCCCGCAGGCGAACCCCGCGCCGCAAGCGCAAAAGCCGGGAGGCAGTCCCCGCCGCCGCTAAGAGCGAATCGGGTGGTGGAACAGATTGGGCAAATCGACCGCGAACATCTCGACTACGCGAGTGGATTGCTCAAAGGACTGCCGCCGGTTATCACGCGGGCCACGCATGAGACACTTGGCGCGGTGGCCCTTTGCTATTCGCTGCTGCTCGGTTCCGAGAAGGAAACACGGGACAAACAACACGCCATTCTGCAAAGAAACGAAAACGCGGCCGTCGTGATGGAAATGACGCCACTTGTCAGCAGCCTGAAGGCGCTGGACGGCAAGGCGCGCATCCCGTTGATCGAACTCGCGATGCCCGCGCTGCGGCAGTTGTCACCGGCGCAATTCCACACCTTTCGCCACACCGTCAAGGCGCTCAGTGCAGCCGATCGACAGATCGACTTGTTCGAATTTGCGCTGGAAAAGATTCTGTTGCGCCATCTTGAACCAACTTTCGCCACCAACAAAGACACCCCTATCCGCTTTCATTCGATCAATCCACTGCTGCCGGACTGCAACGTGCTTATCTCCGCGCTGGCCTATCTCAGCCATCAGGACACGGAAGAGGTGGAAAGATCGTATGCCGCCGGGGTCAAAGGATTGGCGACCGACAGATCATTTGAACAATTGCCGCTGGAAGAGTGTGGATTAGGCGCAGTGGACAAGGCCATGGATCGCCTGGCAGCAGCCGGACCCGCCATCAAAAAACGAGTCGTGAACGCCTGCGCCGAAGCGGTTACCGCCGATGGCGTCATCGAAGCGGGCGAAGCAGAACTGCTTCGCGCCATCTGCGCCTCCGTGGACGTGCCGTGCCCGCCGTTGATGTAGGTCGATCAGCCGGGACGACGCTTACGAAGCACCCAACACTGTAGGCCGGGTGCCCTCACCCGGCGTCGGGAACGAAGACACGACACTGGTTCGCCGGGTGAGGGCACCCGGCCTACACAACAGGACGCAGCAAAACTGGATTTTGAAGATTGAGACTTATTTGAAATCTGGATTTCGGAGTTGGGATTTTTCATGGTTTCAAGCACAAGTATTCCACTCCACCGACTCCACAGTTTGACGAATCAATTCTCGCAATGACCAACTTCTTTACCCATCAGGAACACGCGCGAACCCGCACTGCATTGCTGGTTTTCTATTTCATTCTCGCCGTGACCGGGGTCGTCGCGCTCATCTATCTCGCGCTGGCCGGAATCTTTTTCCAGGGCGACCGGTGGTGGAGTCCGACGCTGTGTCTGTGGTCGTCGGGTATCGTACTGGGCGTGATGCTCATCGGCGTCGCATTCAAGTTTGCCGAATTGTCCAAAGGCGGACGGGCCATCGCGCAGATGCTGGGGGGCAGAATAGTTATTCGATACACCCAATCCGTGGAGGAGAAACGATTGCTCAACATCGTCGAGGAAATGGCCATCGCCTCGGGCGTTCCGGTGCCCGAGGTGTATATCCTCGACCGTGAGCAATCCATCAACGCATTTGCGGCCGGCTACAGCATGAACGACGTCGTCATCGGCGTGACATCGGGCTGCGTGAACCTGCTGACGCGAGAGGAATTGCAGGGCGTCATCGCGCACGAGTTTAGCCACATTCTCAATGGCGACATGTCGATGAACCTGCGACTGACCGCGTGGATCAGCGGGCTCGTCGGCATTGCCGTCCTCGGTCGCTGCGTCATCGAACTGGTCGCGCACGGAGCCGACGGAGGCGGAGATGAGGGAGGGTGCTTGCTTGTCATAATCGCCTTCGTTGTGGGATTCGTGTTTCTGGGACTTGGCTGGACTGGCGTACTTGCCGGCCGGCTGATTCAGGCCGCCATCTCCCGCCAGCGCGAATACCTCGCCGATGCGTCGGCGGTACAATTCACCCGCAATCCCGACGGCTTGTCCGGTGCCTTGAAGAAGATTGCCAGTAGTCATTCGTGGCTGAAAAGTGCGCACACGGAGGAGGCCAGTCATTTCCTGTTCGGAGACGGCATCAAGGGTCGCTGGTTCGATGCCTTCTCGACGCATCCATGCGTTCGGGAAAGGCTGTGGCGACTGAAAGGAGTCAAGTTCGATTCACCCTCCGAACCATCGCCGAGCGCGATGCCAGCGGCCGATTCAATTGTTGCCGGTTTCGTGCCCGCGCCGCCACCACTGCCGGCCCAGCCCTCACCCTTGTCGCCGGCGGCGGCACTTCCGCAACTTGGAGCGCTTGACACCGCACATGTGATCTACGCGCATGATCTGCTGGGCAACCTGCCGGTTGTGTTGACCGAGGCAGCATCCGAACTACTGTCAGCCACTGCGCTCGCGTATGCCGTTTCGCTCAGTTCCGATGAAACGACACGGGAGAAGCAATTGAATCTGTTGACCGAGAACGAATCCTCGGGCGCATTTTCGGAAGTCCGTCGGCTTCAACCCATGATTGCGAAACTGGAAGCGCGATCGCGTCTTCCGCTGGTCGAATTGGCCATGCCAACCCTTCACCAGCTTTCGCCGGCGCAATTTGATCGCTTTCAAAGAACGCTCAAAGCCATTGCCATGGCCGATCGGCAGGTGGATCTATTTGAATTCGCGCTGGAGAAGGTCATCATCCACCAGCTTGAGCCGAATTTTCGCGCCAAGGCAAAGCCACCGATAAGATACAAGTCGCTGGCTCCACTCCAGGAGGAATGTCGCCTGTTGTTGTCCGCGCTCGCGCATCTCAGTCACTCGGATTCCGGCCAGGTGAAGGCCGCGTTTCAGACCGGTGCGAATCGGTTGCGAATTCGCGGTGAACTGCAGCTTCTGCCACTGGATCAGTGCGGACTGGAACGCATCGACAACGCCCTGGACCGCCTCGCACAATCAAGCATCCCCGCCCGTCGAATCCTCATCGAGGCGTGCGCCAACGCCATCACCGCCGACGGAGTGATTGAGCCGGGCGAAGCCGATCTTTTCCAATCCATTTGCGCAGCAATACACATTCCCTGCCCGCCATTGCTGTAATCGATCCGAGGGGGTAACATCCTCTTGTAGAATCAGGAATCCCGATTATGCTGCACTGGAGTTGACTCCCCGCCCATGAACGCAAAAGTTATTTCCGTATTCTTTCTGCTGGCCGGTTTGCTCGGCGGCTACCAGCTCGGTCGTTCGGTGGCGTCCAAGGCACCGGTTGACGAACCCAATATTGCTTCCCCCCAGCCCTCGGCATCCACCATCCCGGCGATTGCCCGCAAGTCCGGCACGCGCGAACCCGTTGTCACGACGACATCAAAACGCATCCCGTCGATCGATGAGGTGGAAGCCTTGCTACGCGCGGCGACTCTGGATGTGAATCCAACCCGGCGCACGATGCGATTTGCCGAGGCACTGCTTCATGTTTCACCGGAGCAGATTCCCGAACTGGCGCAACGATTGAAAAAGGAGTTCAACCACAATCGCGGCTACGCGCTTGCTTTCGCGCTGCTGCCCAAATGGGCTGAGTTTGATCCTCCGGCGGCGCTGGCGTTCGCAGACAGTATTCCCAGCGCAGTAAGGAAAAATTCCGCGAAACTGGCGGTGCTGAATGGCTGGGCACAGCGCGACCTGATTGGGGCGATTGCCTACATTCAGTCTCTTCCCAAAGGTAAATATCGTCTTGCCATGGCCGGTTCACTGGTCAACGAGATGGCGAACGCCGATCCGCGACAGGCGTTGGCCTTTGCGAATGCCGAAGGACTTGGAGACTATCAATACTCAAGCTCCATGCAGACGATTTTTCGGGTCTGGGCACAACAGGATCCGGCCGCCGCATTGCAAACCGTTGAGACCCTGAAATCGGGCCGCCAACGTGACTATGCCATTCAAAGTATTGTCTCGAGTTGGGTGGAGCGGGACATCCCGTCAGCGCTCGCGTACGCGCAGGGATTGCCGAATGGCAACGCCCGGCGAAACAGCATGCGCACGGTCCTCACGGCGATGGCCAGCGAGAACCCGCTTGGCGCGGCTCAGGTCGCGTTATCGTTGAAAGGCAGGATGATGACCGAAGCACTCGCCTCTGTTGCTTCGGCCTGGGCAAACAACGATTTGAACGGTGCGCTGGATTGGGCCAAAGCGATGCCGGAAGGGCCGGCGAAGCAAGCCGCGTTTCAAAACGTCAGTCGTCAGTGGGCACAGAGCGATCCCGAAGCGGCGGCGCAGTTTGTGGGTACGATGCCCGTCGGAAAAATCCGCACGGACTTGACGAGAAATATTGCGAACTATTGGGCGAACAAAGATCCGGCGGCGGCGATGGAATGGGTGAGCACGATGCCAGCCAGCAACGCGAAGAACAGCGCGCTTCAGAGTGTGATTTCGAACCTTGCGAGGCAGGATCCTGTAAGCGCTTCTGAATGGATAGAACAGCTTCCCGCGAACAACTATCGCGACAGCATGTACAGTAGCGTTGCCAGTAGCTGGGCCGAATCCGATCCGAAGGCAGCGATGGAGTGGGTTTCCAATCTTCCCGCCGGCAATACGCAAAAAAATGCCGCCCGTAACCTCATTTACAAGGTCGCCCGTTCGGATCCCCAGGACGCCGCGAGGTTTATCAGTACGCTGCCGGATTCCGCTCAGCTCGACCTGACTGGCGCGGTGGCGCAACAGTGGGTTGAGCACGACCCGAAGGCCACCGTCGAATGGGTTGACGGGCTGCCAGACGGGATGGGAAAAAAGAATGCCATCACCAGCCTGGGATCCGCCTGGGCCAACCACGATCCCGTCGCCGCAGCGGAATTTTCCCTGTCGGTGAAAGATGAGACGTTGAGGAATTCGACAGTTCAAAACGTCGCCGCACAATGGGCCGGCAACGATCCGAATGCGGCGCTGGAATGGGTCGGCACACTGCCGATCGGTCCGGCGCGCGATCAGGCGTTGAAGGGAATGATCAGTGGGGTGGCGAACAACTCTCCGCAACTGGCCGCCGAATATGTGGTGCAGCTTCCCTCGGGCAAGATTCAGGATGAGGCCGCGATATCCGTTGTTTCGCAATGGGCGAACATCGAGCCGGCTGCAGCGGCAAAATGGGTGGCGGAGTTTCCTGCCGGCACAACCCGTGACAACGCCTTTCGCAACGTCATGAGTTCGTGGGCACGCAACGATGCGGATGGCGCGGCCGCTTTTCTCGACACGCTTCCGCAAGGACAGGCTCGCACGAAAGTGATCGAATCATTTGTCGATTCGGCTCAGTACCGACAGCCCGATGCCGCGGCGAAATGGGTCTTGCAGTTGGGCACGGAACAGGGCAATCAGCACCGCATCGAATCGGTCGGGCGCAATTGGCTGCGACAGGATCGAGATGCGGCCACAGCGTGGATTACCCGCGCGCCGCTTCCCGATGACCTGAAACAGCGTCTCCTGAAAACAGGAGCCAATTGAAACGGAAATCCTTCGCGGGTATTTTTCAGAAAAAAATTCAGTGACTCACGAGCTTTTCCTGTCCAGTTTCGCTGATACACCAGCCAGCAAAATATCATGAATGCCAAGATAGTCAGTGCTTTTTGCCTGCTCGCCGGACTCCTCGGAGGCTTTAAGCTGGGCCAGAAAGCGACTCTTGCCACACTGGCGAAGGTGCCGACTGCCATTGAAGCCATTGCCCCGACAACCCGATCGGCCATCGCCCGACCCGCCGCTGAACGCCAGGAAAAGCCCGAAATCACACCGACCAACGAACCGGAAATCTCCCTTGAGCTGATCGCGGAAAAAGTGCGGCTCGCCATCTCGAATTCGAATTCATCGCGGAGATCGTCGCTCGTTTCTGCCGCCGTACGTGACGTACCGGACGAGAAGATTCCCGAACTTGCCCGTCTGCTCAAAGACGACATGAACGGTAATTACGGTTATACGATTGCGTATGAGATTCTACCGCGCTGGGCCAAACAGGACCCATAGTCGGCGCTCGCTTTCGCCCAATCCTTCACCAGCAGTTCGCGTCGTGCCTCGGCCTTGTTCGCCGTGGTCACCGGTTGGGCAGACAATGATTTGGACGGTGCCCTGGCTTACGTGCAATCGATGCCGAAAGGTAAAGAACGATCCAGTCTCGCGATGGCGCTGGTCAACAATCTTACCGAACAGGATCCCAGCCGTGCCCTCGCCTTTATTCAACTGGAAAAGACCGACGCCAACTCGGCCAACAGTTCGTTGCGCTCATTGTTCGCCATGTGGGGGCGAACCGATCCGCAGTCAGCGGCTCAAAAACTGATGACACTCCCCGCAACGCAACGTGATTACGTGATGCGCTATTTTGTTTCGGCGTGGGCCAAGGACGCGCCCGAAGCCGCCCTGGCCTTTGTTCAGTCCCTGCCCAATAGCAACGGAAAGCGTTATGCCTTCACCGCCGCGCTGGGCGAATTGGCATTGACGAATCCCGAACTGGCGGCGCAGGAATCCTTGAAGGTATCCGCCGCGTACCGTCGCGACGTCGTTGGAGCCGTTGTTTCCAACTGGGCGGAAAAAGATTTAAACGGGGCGCGCAATTTTGTGCATTCGCTCACCGAAGGACCCGTCAAGCAACGGGCGCTCACCAATCTCGGGAACAAGTGGGCGCAGACCGACCCACTTGGGGCTGCGGATTTTGCCCTGCAGTTACCCAACGGTTCGACGCGGAACGGCCTGATCCGCTCGGTGGCCTCCGTCTGGAGTCAATCTGATCCACTTGGAGCCATGCAATGGGCAAATGGGCTGCCGGACAATTCCACAAAATCTTCGTCCATGCAGGCGATTGTAACTAACATGGCCAGTCGCGATCCCGCCAACGCGGCCAAATGGATCGAGCAGATTCCCTCTAGTGTGCTGGGCGTTAAATAGATATACATAACTGAATAAGGGTGTAGGAT
>CALBIE010000051.1 GCA_937893495.1 uncultured Verrucomicrobiales bacterium
TGCGCCCGTCAGTCACAAGGAACTCTCTGCCTCCGACAGGCCGCCGCTCCGCGGCTCAGTTCAACCATGCGCTGCAGCGAACCCGGCCATCGCATCACTGTTGCAATCGTTGCGTCCCGTGCGCCGGGTCGCTGAGCTTGGGTCGTTCGGCCGCTTCAGACGCCATGAAGAAAAACTGCAAGTCCATCGGAATCACGGCCGGAGCTGTTCTGTGCTTGATTGAGCCGGCGTCCGTTCGGAGCGGAGTCTCTGTGCTTACGGGCGACCCAATCTTTACCCCAATCATTACTTGGTTCGTGTGCATTGGTGGCGGTTTGTTTTTGGGATGGCTTGCAGGCATCATCATCAGCGCACTCTCGAAACGTCATGACCCGTCGGCCTAACGAATGAAGCATAGCTTTGATTCGGAGCGCAGCGGAGACATCAAAACTATGCCTGGGTGAATCCGCCGTCGCCCTACGGGCTATGGCGCGACGAGTCCGCCTTCGCCTCCTCTCGCCAATAAACACCCCAGCGCCACCCACGAAATCCGCCAGGTTCCAGCCTGGTGGGGCGACGCTACGCGGAGCCTCTCGCCATGTTCTGAGATCGGGAAAAGATCAGAGGCGCGGCATAGCCTTGCCCCACCGGAAACGAAATGACTCGGGCGTTCGTGACTGTCCTGTGCGCAATAGCGCTGGCCGCGAGGCGCGGCCAGCCACATCCGGGGCGGGTGTGCTCCCCGACTTCGGATTTTGGATTGAATCTATATCCGGCGGCTTGATGGCCACAAAAAATACAAAAGGGCACAAAAACAGGAGGTTTCTTGTGAGCCTGAATGGCGTCGGCAATTCACCCAACGGGTGAGTGGTTTGAGCAGATCCAGACTTTCCGCCCAGCCCTCAATTTGTGGTTTTTTGTGTTTCTTGTGGCTACCCCGTTTGCCGTATTCAGGTTGAACGCCACTCAACAGCCGAACGTTCCCGTGGCTGAGCAGCCATGCACCCGGACGCCGCGCGTAGGCATGCGCGTGCGCCCACTTCGTCGTTCCGCGATTGCCTTGCCCGGAGGTTTGGGCTATCAAGCTGATCATCGAAAAACAGGAATATCATTATGCACTCTCGAAAACTTTTCCTTTCCGTGAACCGGCCGGAGCGCGGGTCTGCGACCCGCAGCAACTTCGCCAGACCTATCGTGGGCAAAACCAACGGGAACGCCTTGGAGTCCGGAGCCCGCTGCGACTCACGGAGCCGCGCCCCGGTTCGGGGGTTCAAAACGCGAATCCTTCGCGGAAATCTCTCTCTGGCCCTCTTCCTCCTTCCCGGCATCCTGACGACCGGTTTCGGTCAGGATGCGCAATCTGATCGCAATGCGGAACGACTGCAGCAGTATCTGAAGCAGCATCCCAAAGCCGATCTGGATGGTGACGGGAAACTAACGATGGATGAGCGCCGCGCGTACCTGCGAAAGCAGGTTCCGACGAAAGCATCCCAGGAGCAACCGCGACAGCGCCAGCGCCCGACGCAGGCGGATGTCCGTTACGGTCCGCACGAAAGAAATGTCCTCGATGTTTACCTCGCCAAATCGGATTCACCGACGCCCCTGGTGATTTACATTCACGGCGGCGGATTTCGCGGCGGCGACAAGCGCGGCGTTTCCGCCGGGTTGATCGAGCGCTGCCACCAGGCCGGCATTTCGGTGGCTTCGTTGAATTATCGATTGACGGACAGCGCGCCGTTCCCGGCCCAGATGAATGATTGCGCCCGGGCGGTGCAGCATTTGCGGGCCAATGCGAAGAAATGGAACCTCGATCAGAAACGGTTTGGTTGCACCGGTGGCTCCGCAGGCGCGGGAATATCCCTCTGGCTGGCGTTTCGCGACGACATGGCGGATGCGAAGAGTGATGATCCAATCGCCCGCCAGTCCACCCGTATTTCGGCGGCTGCGGTCAGCGGGGCGCAGGTCGCGTATGACCCGCGCTGGATCAAGGAGCACATCGGCGGACGCGCGCATGAGCACACGGCGTTGAAGGCCCTGTTCGCTTCGGTGGACGGCCGCTACGATTCGCCGGAGGCGGACCGGTTGTTCAAGCTGGCCTCGCCAATTCGGTTCGTGACCAAGGACGATCCGCCGGTGTGGCTGATCTACCGTGATCCAAAGGCGGATTTGCCGTCGGATGCAAAACCGGGTCAGGGAATTCACCACCCGAAATTCGGCCTGGCACTGAAAGAGAAGATGGATCCGCTCGGCATCGAATGCGTGGTGAAGCATGTGACCGATTTCCCGGGTGGCAGGGACAACGAGTGGCCTCGTAAAATTATGGATGAGGAGATCACCGCGTTCTTCGTCAAGCACCTGCTGCGCGACGGCGGGACCAAACGGAAATAAAGTTTCCGCGCAGCAACTGCGCGCGCGGCCGTTTGATCGTTCAAGATTTCAACCGATGAGCATCCCCTACTATCAGGTCGATGCATTCGCTGAAAAGGCGTTTGCAGGAAATCCGGCGGGCATTTGTCCGTTGGAGGAATGGTTGCCGGACAAAATGATGCAGAACATTGCGATGGAGAACAATCTGTCGGAGACGGCGTTCTTCGTGCACGAAGGCGAGTGTTTTCATTTGCGGTGGTTTACGCCCGTGCTGGAGGTCGATCTGTGTGGGCATGCGACGCTCGCCGCCGCGTTTGTCGTGTTCGAGCAACTGAATCATCCAGAGCCCGTCATTCGTTTTCAGACGAGAAGCGGTATTCTGTCCGTGGAGAAAGATGGAAACGATCTGATGATAGATTTTCCGTCCAGGCCACCATCAAAGTGCGACGCGCCGGATGGACTTTTGGAGTCATTCAATATGAAGCCGGACCAGGTCATGCGCAACGAACGGGATTACTTTCTGGTGTTCAAAACGGCAGCGGAAATCGGTGCCTTGAAGCCTGATTTTGGCCGTCTGGCCAGGGTGGAATGTCTGGGAGTCATCACGACCGCACCCGGCGAAGGCGAGGTTGATTTCGTTTCGCGATTCTTTGCGCCGTCGGCGGGTATCAATGAAGATCCGGTGACGGGTTCCGCCCACGTTTGCCTGACTCCCTATTGGGCGGACGCACTCGGGAAAAAAGCGTTGCTGGCACACCAGATATCCCGGCGCGGCGGGGTGATTCGCTGCGAGGCCAATGGCGACCGGGTGCGAATCAGCGGCAAGGCGCGCCTGTTTATGACCGGCGAAATTGTGATCTGAGGCCGGAACTATTTTGTCTCGGGCTCGACCAGGCTGTAACTGGCGCCTTTCTCGATCCAGTTGATGATGGCCATTTTCTCGTCATCGGTCAGCGGATCTTTACCGGACGGTGGCATGGCGTCGTCGTCATCTTCGTTCTTGAGAATCAGTTTGACGAGGTGACTCTCCATTGGCGCGCCGGGCACAATCGGCTTTTGCTCGCTGTCTCCGGCGGTGAGGGCTCCCTCAATGTTATCAAGGCGGTAACCGCCCTTGTGTTTTTCAGGACCGTGGCACTTGATGCACTTGGCTTCAAAGATGGGCCAGATTTTCTGAGCAAACTGACTCGGCTTTCCCATACTGCCCGGGGAATTCTGTGGCAGGGCCAATGGCTCCGTTCCGGGTTCTTCGGCGAAAAGTTCCTTGAACGCCGGGGGAGCGTTCTTGGTCAGGTAATCCGTGCCGTGGGTCAGGTCACCGCCCTTGTGTCCGGTAATTGCCATCACACTGAATGTGCCCAGTAACAGAAGGCGATACAGGCCGCTCCATAGCCGACGATTGGTAGCGGTATGGGCGAGTCCATACGCCCCGATGGCAAACAGGTTGAGCACTATGACCGCGATGCCGAAAGTTTTGTGGGCGGAAAGCGTCTGCTCGTTGTAGCTCCCGTCGCTGCTGCGGGCGAACCCGAGGGTCGCCGTCAGGACCGTACTGAGAATCGCCAACCACAGGATGAGTTTCGTGATTTTTCGCAATTCGTCACTTGGATGCCTCAATCCGTAGAACTCGAGAATGCAGACCAGGGTGATGAATCCGATCGGGTAATGCAGCACGACATTGTGAAACGGACCGAGAAAGTTGTCCCAGTTGAACTCGCCCTCACTGGCGGCGGCCGCTGATGCGGTTTCCGGCAGCAGAAACAGGGCAAGCAATAGCAGCGCCGGAAAATGATTGAAAACTGATTTCATGGTCAGGAAATACGGGGGCGGATTACAGATCCCAAAATTCCGGCAGATCTTTCAGAGTGGCTGTCAGGATGGTTTTGATATCCTTGCGGGTTTGCGTATCGAGGGCGGCGAAGTCTTTTGATTTATCTGATCCGTTCAGAATGGAATGCAGCCGGCGAAACAGGTGTTTTTTCATGAAGGGATGCAGTTGCGTGAAACTATCGGAGTAGATCAGGTAGCTGCACGGGTATTTGAAGAGCCGCGTTTTCAGGTCCAATGTCCGCAGCGAGCGGCCCTGCGTGTCCCTGGGACCCTGATTCTGGAACCAGTCCGCGAAATCGGTGTTCCCCTTGATTGCTCCCTTCAAGGGCGCCTCGTCCACGAGCAACAGATATTTGAGGAAGGCGGTTGCCTCGTCGCGTATGGCGTTGATGTTGCCGTCACGCTTGAGCGTGGTGACCGAATCGAGATGCAGTCGGGTGATCAGGTTGTGCATGAAAGCCTGATGTTCCAGGACCATGATGGAGACGACATCGCTGCTGGCACCGGGGTATTTACTGGTGTCGAGGAATTCGGAGAGATTGGTGACCGTTTTCGGTTTCTTGCGATTGGAATACTCCTCTTTGCCGACAATGTTGCCGAGATGCATTTGCGCGCCGGTATCTCCGGTCGCATACCAGCCTCCCCAGCGGTATTTCAGCGGCGTCGAGTGGGTGACTCTCGAAAGTCCCTCGAGGCGATTGACCGCGCCTTTTTTATCGGTCGGAAAACTGCGCACCAACGGTCCGGGCACGCCGAGATTCTTGACCGAAGTATGACATTCCAGACATTGGTTGTTTCGGACGAATTTGGGCTTTTCCGTCAGTGTCTGGTCGAGAATGTAAAACACCGATCCAACATCCGGTTCGACGGCCGCCAACTCGATGTAGGGAGTTCCCGGAACCCAGGCGACATAAACCTTGTCGTTGAAATAGACTGCCCGCGGGTTTTCCGGATTGATGTGGTCACGAAACTGCGAGGTTTTGGAGAAGACCAGCAGTTGTGAAGAGACCGGGATTCCAAAAGCCTTGAGGACATCCGCGAGGTAGCCGTACTGCCCGTCGTGTGAAAACCGGGTCTTTCCCTCATTGATCCGCTTCTGGACGCTCTCGACGAGACGACTGGTGGCGTGTTGCTCGTATTCGGTGCCGGGATCGGGAAAGGCCTGTCCGAATGCGGTTGATAGTGAAACGGTCATCAAGGCAAGCGCCGGAATGAGGATTCCCGACCCGCCCGTACGTGGAGACAAAAGGTTACGCGTGTTCATGAGTCAATGGACTACCCATTAATTGACTTGAACCACGCAACAGACGGTTAGTCTGTTCTTGCTCATTCCTTAGCCTTAATTGCCGACCGGTACAAAAACAACGCCGACCCGATGGATCGGCGTTCGAAATGAAGGGAATGGACTGCCTCTATTTCACCCAGTTCTGTAGGTCTGATCGCTCAAGCTCGCCCCAATAGAGGCGGATGTCTTTCGCCGTTCCCTTGAACTTGAAGTTGTCCTCGTAGTTGGCGACCAGCGAACCCGAATCGTTGCCGATGCTGAGTCCGTCCGCCGGAACGCTCTGGATAAAATCGCCCTTGGCCTGCGCCACCTTCTTCCCGTTTACGAGCAATTGCAATTGACCCCGTGAAGTCAGTACTCCGGCGACATGAATCGCATTGCCGGCGTCGAGCTTTTCGCCGATGACCTCATAAAGCGCATTGTCCGCGCGCAGGGCAAAGATCGGTTTCCCGCCCTTGACGTAAAGGCTGAATCCCTGCGATGCGCCGCCCTGCGCGAGAATGACGCCGTCCACCGCGCCGCTCAGACGCGCGCCAACCGTCAGCGCCTTGACCGACGGATCGAGTTTCGCGGTCACCTTTGCACTCAGGTCATCGCATTGGAGCACCTTCTCCACCTTGGTTTTACCCTTTGGCCGCCGCTTCTTGCCCTTGCCGCGCATGCTGGGATCTCCCGGAACTGCTTTCTCGGGATCGGGTTCGTCCAACTGCTTCTGCAATCGCGTGAGTTCAGCGCGCAACTCGCTCTGGATTTCAGCGTACTTGGGTTGGTCGAAGACATTCTGCATCTCCATCGGGTCCTCTCTCGTGTCATAGAGTTCCCATTCCTTGTGCTGATAGAAATAGGCGAGCTTGTAGCGATCCGTCACCACGCCGTAATGCTTGGCCACACTATGCGCGCCGGGGAATTCGTAATAGTGATAGTAGAAACTCTTGCGCCAGTCCTTCGGCGTGCTGCCCTTGAACAACGGCAACAGACTGTAGCCCTGCATGTCCTTCGGAACGGGTTGGCCGATAATATCCAGAAACGTCTCGGCGAAATCGAGGTTGGCGACGAGGTCCTTGTTGACACTGCCCGGCTTGATCACGCCCGGCCAGCGGGCGATCAGCGGTGTGCGCAGGGATTCCTCATAAATCCAGCGCTTGTCGAACCAGCCGTGTTCACCGAGATAAAATCCCTGGTCAGCGGTGTAGATGATCAGCGTGTCTTTCGCCAGACCGGATTCGTCGAGATACTTGAGCACTTCGCCCACCGCGTCGTCCACGGCCGAGATGCATCGGATATAATCCTTGATGTAGCGCTGATACTTCCATCGAACCAGATCCGCTCCCCCCAAGTTCGCCTTCTTGAACGCCTCATTCTTCGGCTCGTAAGCGTCATTCCATGCCTTGAGCTGTTCGGGCGTGAGATTGCGCGGCGCGACCAGCTTCAAATCGGCGGCATTCATGGTCTTGGCAATCGTCATGTCGTTCTGCTTTGCCGCAGTGCCGCGGCCCGAATAATCATCAAACAACGTCGGTGGTTCCCAAATCGTCACGTCGTCGTACAGATGCAACTGCTTTGGCCCCGGCTGCCAGTTGCGGTGCGGTGCCTTGTGTTGGAACATCAACATGAACGGCTTTTCCTTGTCGCGCCCGTTCTTCAGCCAATCCATTGTGATGTCGGAAATAATCTCCGTCGTGTAACCCGTGTAATTCGTGCGAACCGTCTTGCCATCCGGTCCCGGCGTTAGAAACGGCGGGTTGTAGTATGGCCCCTGTCCGACCAGCACGCGCCAGAAATCAAATCCGGTGGGGTCGCTTGACAAATGCCACTTGCCGATCATCGCCGTCTGGTAACCGGCCTTCTGTAATAACTTGGGAAAGGTCTGCTGGGCGCCGTCAAACAGATTGCCATTGCGAAAGAAACCGTTCTTGTGGCTGTACTTGCCGGTGAGAATTGCCGCGCGGCTCGGTCCGCAGATGGAATTGTTCACCATCGCGCGGTCGAACCGCATTCCTTCATTGGCGATGCGATCAATATTCGGTGTCTGGTTGATCTTTGATCCATAGGCGCTGATAGCCTGGTAGGCGTGGTCATCGGCGAACATGAAGACAATGTTCGGCAGTTTTTTGCCCGCGCCAATTGCGGGCGTGGTCACGGTCAAGAAAACGCTGGATATTCCCAGCGCCGCGACGGTAAGAAGAGACTTGCGGATGTTCATAATGCTTTCGTTTTCCCGATATCAGGTCAAAGGTTCAGGCATCGTAAGTCGGGAATACAAATTGGCAATCTTTCTCAAACCAGGCTTTAGCCACGGACTGACACGGATGGAACACGGTTTGATGAGGGGAGCACGCCCGCCTCGGGCGCGGGTTTCCGCGCCCCCGCAGAAGCCCCTTCTGGCTGGCACCCGCCCGGATCAGCATGTTAAGAAAGCCCGGCAGTTCCACAAAGCGATTTGCACCAATGTCCTTGGCGAGGCCACCGAAACTCGTGCCGGGTTTGTGCAAGGGACAACGCCCGGGCCGTGCGTGCTCCCAATCTTAATCCGTTCGCGCATTGAAATCATCCCCCGGAGCGCCGGCATGTTGCCGGCTTATCACAATCGATTTCCGAAAGCTTCAATTCCAGCCGGACCCGTTTCGTTCTCTGTGAGAGTAATAAGCCGGCTGCAAGCCGGCGCTCCCTGCGTCAATCCCGCGAATCTTTGCTGCCCCGACAAAGATTGGGGCGTTGCGCTGCCATCCTCTCCCCGCGACGCAGGAGTGGGGAGAGGAACGAGGAGAGGGGTTCGTCACCGGGAAACCTCCTCTCCCCGGCCCTCTCCTTCATTCCGATGGAGGAGAGGGAGTGGTCGGGGCTCTACCGCGCTGTGTTCATCCGTGGCTAGGAATTACTGATCCATGGGCGATATCAGCGAATTCAATCTTGGTCTGCGTCTCTTCCTCAAAGGCTATCCCTGGCGGCGCATCGATCCCGTACCGTGGGTTCCGCTGAAAAAGTCGCTGGCCGAATGCCGGCTCGCCATCGGTTCCAGCGCCGGTTTCGTTTTGCCCGGGCAGGAACCATTCGATGATTCAGTCCGAGGTGGCGATTACACGTTTCGCGCCATTCCATCGGATGCAAAGGTCGGCGAGTTCATTGAGACCCATCGCAGCGAGGCGTTCGATCACGCGGGCATTCAAACCGATCCGAATCTTGCCTTCCCACTTGATCGGGCTCGTGAACTCGTGACTGAAAAACGGATCGGCGAATTGGCTCCCCGCCATCTTTCCTTCATGGGCTCGATCACCGCGCCCGGCCGGTTGGTGAAGCAGACCGCACCCGAAGCCGCGCAATGGCTGGTAGAGGACCATGTGGACATCGCGCTGCTCATCCCCGTATGACCGACCTGCAACCAGACCGTGTGTCTGGTCGCGGCGGAACTCGAACGACGCGGCATCGCGACCGTCGTCATCTCACTGCTGCGCGAAGTTACGGAGAAGGTTCGTCCACCGCGTGCACTTTGGGTTCCCTTCAAACACGGTTATCCGCTCGGCGAACCCGGCAATGCGGAGTTGCAACGGCGCGTGATGATCGCCGCATTGAAACTCCTGAAACGAGAGGCAACGAATAGGCCGTTGATCGAGGATTACCACGATTAAAAAGGGGAGCACAGGCCGCCGGCCTGTCCATTCCGGCGGCCCGCCGGAATGATCGGTGCGTGCGGGTGTAAACCGGTCGGTAGAAACGGTTATAGCGACCGCACGCTACGGAAGTTTTTGGCGAGCCGCCAAAAACAACAGGCCGGCGGCCTGTACTACCCATCGCAGTCCCAAGTTTCTCATTCGCATTTCATGCAAAACCTGATTCACTTTCGCCACAGCAGCTCGAAGCACCATGACCCAAGGCGGCACGGCACCCATCATAGCGACGACGAATCTGCGCAAGCAGTTCGGTCGGCAGACTGCGCTCAATGATGTCTCGCTTACTGTTTCGCCGGGGGCCATCGGCCTGCTCGGTCCCAACGGCGCGGGCAAGAGCACCTTCATCAAGTGCCTGCTCCAGCTTCAACCCATCACCAGCGGTTCCGCCAAACTGCTCGGCCGCGAAGTCGGCCGCGAAGGTCGCGAGATTCGCAAGCGCGTCGGTTACACGCCGGAACAGGATTGCCACATACCCGGAATGGTCGGTTGCGAATACGTGACCTATTGCGCGCAGATGAGCGGACTGCCATTCGAAGCCGCCCGACAGCGCGCACATGAGATGCTCGATTTTGTTGGCATGGGGCAGGAACGCTATCGCAAGGTGGACACCTACTCCACCGGCATGAAGCAGCGCATGAAACTCGCGCAGGCGATCGTGCATGATCCGGAGGTGGTGTTTCTCGACGAACCCACCAACGGCCTCGACCCGAAAGGTCAGGCGCAGATTCTGGACCTGATTCAGAAACTTTGGCGGGTGCATGGCATCAGCGTGATTCTCTCGTCGCATCTGCTGCACGATGTCGATCGCATCTGCGAACAAATCATCATCATTGGGAGCGGCAAAGTACTCGTGCACGACGCGTTGAAAAATCTGAAAGCCCGTCGGGCCGGCGCTGCGGAGGTTGTCGTGCCGAATCGCCACAAGGAGTTGATGACCGCCTTTCGCGCGCGGGGATGGGAGACGCGGATGCAGACCAATGGCCACATCAAGGTGGATCATCGTTCGGAGGACGTGGATTCCATCATCGAGGTGTTGCGCGAAATCAAATTGTCACCGCTGGAAATCATTCCCAGCCCGAACGCGCTCGAGGAAATGTTCGTGCAGGCCTTGAGGGGGGACAATGACGTTCAACCACGAATGGACACCAATGCACACGAATGAACCTAAAGCGGCGCAGCCGCGACCGAAGGGGAGCACGCCCGCCTCGGGCGTTGTCCCTGGCGCCCTCGCCAGGGACATTCGAGCGGTTCGTTTCATGGAGCCGTTGGACATCCCATTCCGTCGGTTCCGGGCGTGCGTCAGCCGCGAGGGGTTTGCGCGAGGGCGCGCAAACCAACGCCCGAGGCGGGCGTGTTCCCCAAGATTTAGTTGCCGCGATCTTCGTTCTTCAATCATGCGAACCTTTGCCGCCACGACGAAGATTTGGGCCTTGCACTGGCATCCTCCCCATGAATCTGGTAGCAGCCGATGTGAGGAGGCTCATGCAACATTGGGCAAAAGAAATCAGAGCCTCCTCACGTCGGCTGCTACTGTTCAGGGGTTCAAAGCGCGAAACTTCGGTTCGGCGAAATCTCTCCCCAGCCCTCTCCTCCATTTCATGGAAAAGAGGGAGTCTTGGCGACCGCGTCGGAATTGTTCGACACGCGTCTGCCGATACAAACCATTCAAAGCCGGCTGCAAGCCGGCGCTCCGAAAACATTCGTGTTCATTCGTGGTTTCTGAATCGGATCGCAACTATTGACCACCGCCATGCCGCTCATTGACACAGGCTACAAACGCTGGGACGGACGCCATCGCGGCATCTGGTATCGCCGCTTTGTCATCGCGAGCGCCGGGCTGCGGGCCTGCCTCGCCAGTCAATGGACCAAACGCTTTGTCGGACTCGCGTGGATGGCGTGCCTGGCACAGATTGCGATTCTGTTTTTCGTCGGCCAACTGCTCGTGCCGGACAGCATCGTGGTTACGTTCCTTGGAAACCTCGGACCGGCACTTCAGTCACTCGGGCGCGGATTGATGACCTGGCTGGTGGAGCATCCGGAGGTTTCCGTCCATACCGTTTACAACCTGTTGTTCTATTTCTTTTCAACCGTTCTCTCGACCATCAGTTTCATTGCCGTGGCGCTGGCGTTACCGCATCTGATCACCCTGGATTTGTCGAGTCGCGCGATTCTGGTTTATTCGTCCAAGGCAGTGAATCGATTCGATTATCTGCTCGGCAAATTCGGTGTCATCTTCGGGCTGCTCACGCTGACCTGGCTCGGGCCGATTGTTGTCGCATGGGTGATGGGCAACACGCTTGCGCCCAACTGGAACTTTTTCTGGCACTCGCGCATTGCGCTCCTGAACACGCTCCAATACGTCGGCGTGAGCATGATCATCCTCAGTGTGCTGGGGCTGGGCGTTTCCGCGACGTCGTCGAAGGAAAAGTCCGTGGCCGGTATCTGGTTTATCATCTGGATTCTCGGCAACGCCTTCGTGCCCATCGGCTTCCAGACGAAGGCGTGGCTCAAGCATCTCAGCTTCAGTTACAATTTCGATCAGATCGCCCTGGCGTCGTTTCGTCTGCGACAGGATATCGAGGTGGCGCGGGAAAGCATTCCCGTCATCAACCAGATGCTGCCCCGCCCGATGCGGCGGGGTGATGTGATGTTTATGCAGGACGCGGAACTGGTCGGGGCGGCCATCGGCCTCGGCATCATGGTGGTCATCGCGTTGATCGTTCTGAGAAAGCAGGTGAAACCCGAATGAGCGCGGTTGTTGAAGTCAATGAGTTGAGCCGTTGGTACGGCCTCGTCATGGGGCTGAACAACGTGAGCTTTGCCATTGAGCCCGGCTTGACGGGTCTGGTTGGACCGAACGGCGCGGGCAAAAGCACCTTGATCCAGATCATCACCGGCCAGTTGCAGCCGAGTTCCGGCAGCATCCGTGTGTTGGGCGAGAATCCTTGGAACAATCCACGCCTGTTGAAACGCATCGGTCTCTGTCCCGAGCGCGAATCGTTGCCGGTGGATATGCAGCCGCGCGACTGGCTCTATGCGCTGGCGCGGATTTCCGGAATGAGTTCCCACGAGGCTCGCAATCGGAGCGGCATGATTCTCGAAACCGTCAAACTGCATCCCGATCACTGGAGCAAGCGGATGGGGCAATACTCCAAGGGCATGCGGCAGCGGGTGAAGCTCGCGCAGTCGCTGATTCACGAACCGGAACTGCTGGTGCTCGACGAACCGATGAACGGCCTCGACCCGATGGGCCGCCAGGAAATGGCCGGCATCCTGACCGGTTTGGCGGACGGTGGAACGAGCATCATTATTTCGAGTCACATCCTCGCGGAACTGGAATCCCTTTGCCGGCACAACCTGATTCTCAACTGGGGCAGAGTCCTCGCCTCGGGCAGTCGCAGCGACATCCGCGCCGACGTCAAAAACTGGTCCGAGCAGCTTTCGGTCACGTGCGACCAGCCGGAGACGCTGGCGCGGCATCTCTTCGACGCGGGTCTGTTGAACGGATTTGATCTCGTCCCGGAGGAAAACCGGTTGATTCTCCGCGTGAAAGATCAGGCTGTGTTTTACGAACGTTGGATTGAACTGCTGTCGCAAAGCGGCGTGAAGGTTTTCGAAATTCGCGGTCAGAGCCGATCGTTGCAGCACATTTTCGAAAAAGTCACCACATGATCAGCTGAAATGAAGACAACCGGCACACTTGAATTGAATCCCGGCATCGGCAATGCGCTGGCCGGCCTGTGGACCATCACGTGGAAAAGCCAGTTCACCTGGCGGCTGGTCTGGCGGACGCTGTTGTTTGTGGTGTTCGTGCCGGCCTTCGTGCTGTTGACGGTACAACCCGGCCAGGCATCGCAATATCTGCGATGGGCGCTCGGTTTCTACCTGTTCCTGATGCTGCCGCTGCATTGCCTCGTCGTCTTCGGTCCGCTCATCCGCGATGAATTGCAGGCGGACACGATCGGGTTTCTGCTCACGCGACCCATCTCACGCGGCCGTTTGTTCGTGCTCAAGTTTATCTGCCAGCAATGTTGCGTGCAGACAGCGGCGCTGGCGAGCGGCCTGCTGCTGTTGGCATCCGGATTGTTCGCGCGAATCGATGACCTCGGCACGCTGCTCCCGCTGCTGCTGATCGGGCAGGCCATGGCGGTGCTCGTTTACGGCGCGCTCGGCGCGTTGATGGGATTGATCAGCAGGAAATACATGGTTCTCGGTGTCGTGTATGGCTTCATCGTGGAATGGGGAATCGGCAGCATTCCCACGAACATTCATTCGCTGGCCATGTCGCATCATGTTCGGGGAATACTGGCCAACAGTGAAATCGTCGCCAATTCCTACGGCGACTGGGTGAAGGCGGATCCGCTGGTCGCGGCGGGAATCATGGTCGCCGCCGCCGTGATCTTTCTGACCGTCGGTGCCGTCCTGTTCACGATGCGCGAGTTCCATCACAGCGACGAGATGCAGAAATAGAAAGGGGAGCACAGGCCGCCGGCCTGTCCATTCCGGCGGCCCGCCGGAATGATCCGGGGCTTACGCACACCAACCACGAAATAGGGACGCACTTGGAATCCGCGCGCCTCACGAAGTGTCTGGCGAGCCGCCAGACACAACAGGCCGGCGGCCTGTGCTCCCCCGGTCTTTCGGGCGCAGCCCGGAAGCGCGGCGGTGTCCGCAGGACCAGCCGCGCAACGTCCAAACCGCAAAACGCTTTGGGTTTCTCCAGTCGCTGCTTGAAGGTGAACCTGCTGCGACTGGCTTTCAGCACAGTCGCGCTCCGCCCGAACGGAGCGCGACTTCACGCGAATGCTCCCCGGTATTTCCGCAGGTCAAAAAGCCACTTGCCTTCCGCCACCGCCCCGCACATGATTCTGTCGAATCGGGGAAAGGAATCGAATGAGAATTCAACTCACGGAGGTTCGAAAAGAGTATGGAAACGTGCCCGCACTCGACCGCGTCAACCTCGAGTTCGCTCCCGGCCAGATTATCGCCGTGCTCGGCGTCAACGGCGCGGGCAAGTCCACCCTCCTGCGCTGCCTTGCGGGCGTCGCCGCGCCCGACAGCGGCGAAGTTCGTTACGATGGCATTCAGTTGCGTCGGGATGACGTGGCCTTGCGCAAGCGCCTCTACTTCATGCCCGATTTCCCACCGCTGTTTCTGACCGAAACCGTCGCTCGGAATGTCGGCATCATCGTCCGGCTCTACGAGGTGATGCAGCCCGACATCGGGGAACGGGTCGCCGAGTTGCTCGAAGACTTCGATCTGCTGCCGCTCATTGATTCGTTCACCGCCACGCTTTCCCGCGGGCAATCGTACAAAGTCTCGCTGGCCGCCGGATTCGCGGTGCAGCCGGAACTCTGGCTGCTGGACGAGCCGTTCGCCTCGGGGATGGATCCGCATGCGCTGCAATCTTTTCGCCGACGCGCCCGTGAGGCCGCCGCTGCCGGCGCCACCATTGTTTACACGACGCAACTGCTGGAACTGGCCGAGACGTTTTCCGATCAGGTCTGCGTGATGCATCAGGGGCAGGTGAAGGCGTTCGAGCCGATGGCGAAACTCCGCGCGGGGCATGGCGGTCGCGATGGCGCGCTCGAATCGCTCCTTGAGCAACTCCGGGAGTCAGCCGTATGAATCTTGTTTCCCGACCGTTGGAGAAGGCGTTGATCGACGCAACCCATCGTCGAATCAACCGATCTCCGGCGCACCGCAAGGATCTGGTCCGGCGACGTCAGCCAATCCGGTGGTTTCTTGCCCGGCTCGGGCGAGTCTTCAAGCCGTTGCTTCTCGCGGTTGTGCCATGTGTAATCAGCCTATTGCTGCTGACTGGGAAAGTAGATTTGCCCGGAGGATTCGCCATCGGGATTTTCATTGCGACCCTGTTGTGCTTCGACTTTTTGCGGGACGAGATCGGATCGCATTTTCGAATTCTTGCGCGCCTTCCCATCCGGGACGCGGATGTGATTCGCGCCGTCGGACGTGGGCATGCGGTTGGAGCGCTGTCATTCTGGCTTGTGATGTGGTTTTTCCTGCAATGGGTGTTGCCCGGCATCGAGGAGAAGTCGGCTTCAAGCTTTCTGTCCGTTTATACGAGTGCAATCGGGACCCTCGTATTCGTCAGCATTATAATTCATTGCCTGGCGTGGCTCAGTGACTCGGCGCTGCGGCGTGCTTCGAATCTGATCACGCTGATATTTATGTCTTCCTTCTTATTTAAGAGTCTCCCGGAAGCGTTCGTGGCCGGCATTCGATTGATGGTGGAACTGCTTGGATTCGTTACGCCGCCGGGTTGGGTGATGCAATGGCACGTCTCGGTTCTGAATGGAGACGACACCGCCGGATTCTGGCTGATTCCGATCGCCGCCGTGCTGATGGCCACCCGGCAGTCCTGGGCCCGCCTGTTGGGTCGATGGAGCGCGAGCGATATTGCCGCGCCCGTGCTTCAATTATCCAAAGAACAGTGGAATTCGATTCAGGTTTGGTCGATGTTTTCGGGCGCATTTCCGCCGCCTTCCGCCGTGCCGTTGGACATCAAGAAGGCGCTGGTCGAAAAGGGATGGTTTTTTCTGCCGCCGTCGCTCCGAGGAATCGGCTGGATCGAGCGACTGATCGACCGGTTCCTCACACAACGGGAGCGCGTACTCGTCGATGCGATGCGGCCTATGCCACCCCGGTGGACATTGTTCTGGAAATACAGCACGGGCATTGCGTTGGTCGGGCTTGTCGTTGCATTCGTGCTAAAGAACATCCGGCCGGACGAACACCTGATTGTGTTGTTCATCGGTTTCGGCGCCTGTTGTGTTTTCGCCATGCCGGCGTTCAATCAGTTGTCGCGTGCGCAGATTCCTTGTCCGGTGGCGGGAGGTTCACCGATGCCGCATTTGGCGTGTCTGCCGATCAGCTATTTCGAGATGGCGCGGCTCGATTTCAAAATCAGTTTCATTCGCGCCGCGTGCGCGCTGCCGCCGTTGCTGCTGCTGGCGGCGGCCAGTGGATGGCTGTTGTTGGACGGGGAGATTGCGTTTTCGACCATCCTCGCGCTGAAGGTGACGGTGTTGATCCTTGCATCACGACCGCTGGCCGTGGTGCTTTCTTTTTCACCACACACCGACGACACGGACCTCGGACGGTTTGCGGGTTGGTGCATGCTCGGGGCGGCTATCGTCGTTATGGTGACCGGAATCGTTCTCGTGTTCATGAGTTTCCTGCCGGAAGCGGGCAACGCCACCTTTTGGATCGGTGGATACGCAGTGCTGATGTGGGGTGCCTATCGTCTCTACGGGGAATGCTATTGTCTTCAGTATTTCGACCTGCAGCCGCAGACGCTATTGCAGCAGCAGCCGACCGGGTAGGGGAGCACAGGCCGCCGGCCTGTCCATTCCGGCGGCTCGCCGGAATGATCCGGGGCTCACGCATGCCACAACCTCGATGTCGGAACGCACTTGGAATCCGCGCGCCTCACGAAGTGTCTGGCGAGCCGCCAGACACAACAGGCCGGCGGCCTGTGCTCCCCGTTCTGCTCCGGACGCGTTCGTTGCAAACGACAGCGCGCGATGATACTAACAACCGCGCACGAACGTGACTGATTCCCGCGTCATTTTTCATCTTGATATGGATGCCTTCTACGCATCCGTGGAGCAGCGTGACAAACCGGAACTACGCGGCAAGCCGGTGATTGTCGGGGGCCCACCAAACAGTCGCGGCGTGGTCTGCGCCGCGAGTTACGAGGCGCGCAAGTTTGGAATCCGTTCCGCCATGCCCAGCGCCACGGCCGGGCGATTGTGTCCGCACGGTGTATTCGTTTATCCGGAGTTCAACCGCTATCGCAATGAGTCGAGGGAGATTATGGCCATCGTCAATCAGACCGGCGCCATCATTGAACAGGTGTCCATCGACGAGGCCTTCCTCGACATGACGGGGGTGATTGAAGGGACGGCCACGGCGGGCGATGCGGACGCCCGACTGTTCCTCGCCGTTCCGGTCGCGCGTGAACTGAAAGAGCGCATCAAAGCCGAACGGAAACTGACCACGAGCATCGGGATTGCCGGCAACAAACTGCTGGCGAAGCTCGGCAGCGATTTCAACAAACCGGATGGGCTGACCTTGATTCCCAATCGGGACAAGGTGGAATTTCTGCGGCCGTTGCCCGTGCGGCGAATCCATGGCGTGGGCAAAGTGACGGAGCAATCACTGATCAACGCCGGGTTGCGCACGATTGCGGACATTCAGGATTACCCTGGTGACCTGCGACATCTGATGGGATCGTTTGGTCCGGCGCTGAAGCGGTACGCGATGGGCGAGGATGAACGTCCGGTGGGAAATCGTGATGTGGTCAAGAGCATCAGCAGCGAGAACACCTTTTCCGAAGACACCGACGACCGGCGTGTGCTGCGCGGATGTCTGCGCGAACAGGCCGACGACATCGCGCGTCGTTTGAAGCGCAAGAATCTCGGCGCGCATACCGTGCAGGTGAAAGTTCGCTACTCGGATTTCATGACGCTGACGCGTCAAATCTCGGTCGAAGATCCGGTGACGGAGGCGGACGCAATTTATCGTCTGGGCGCGTTGTTGCTGCGGCGGGAGAATCTGGTGAACCGGCCACTGCGATTGATGGGGCTGGGTGTCAGTTCATTGGGTGAACCTTACTTGCGGCAACTGGAATTGCCACTCGATTCAGAGCCGGGTTGACCCGCCTTCTGTGTACAACAATCATCCCGATCATCGGTGCGGTGAGAGAATTCGCCGAAAAGGATGTTCGCGCTTTGAACCCCTGAACCCCGGAGAATCCCCACAGATGGCAGAGCCGACCCACGGATTCCGATTTGACTCATGCCTCTTTTCCCATCCGTGGGTCGGCTCTGCCATCCGTGGGCTACAATCGGCATTCGGTTCATGGGAAGTTTCCACGATTCTCGAATCGCGCACGGCAATCATGAACCCGAAATCCCCCTCACCCGCCCTTCCACCTTCGCGCTGCTTCGGCGCGACAAGTCGGGCACCCTCCCCATGAACCTCTCGGAGCGAGGGACGCCCGGTGAGGGCACCGGGCCTACAAGTTGTAGGCCGGGTCCCCTGACCCGGCGCTTCGGGTTCAAGGGTTCAAAGCGCGAAAGACCATTTTGGCGAAATCTCTCCCCCAAATGAGGGAGAGGGATGGGGTGAGGGCGATCCCTGTTCACGGGGAATATTCGGGAGCACGCCCGAGGCGGGCGTGCTCCCCTTTGTTTGCGGCTGCGCCACCCTGGGCGATTTCCTCTGTCTGCGGTGGGTCGCCTTTGTCCTGATCAACCTGCGCATAATTGATATGCGGATCGTAGCGTCGGTATTCCGCGCCGGTTGAAAGCGGCTTCAAAATCTGTGGTGATGGATGAAAGTGTTTCGGGTGTTTCAGCGGCCGTAAACAAATCTGAAGCACCGAACACCTCGGTCATCTGTTCAAAGTAATCGGCATCGTCTGTCCGCAACCAGACCATTCCGTCTGACCTGAGAACCCGGGCCGCGGATTTGACGAAGCGTTCGTTGATCAATCGATTCTTGTGATGTCGCTTTTTCGGCCAGGGATCGGGAAAGTACACGTGGATGGCTTCCAGACATTCCGGTTCCAGCAGATAGTCCACGAGATAGTGCGCCTCGATTCGCAGAATTCGCAGATTGTTCAAACCACGCCGGCGCCCCTTGCGGTCCAGCTTGCGGACACGCCCGAGCAGGCGTTCCACGGCCAGAAAATTCCGGTCGCCATGGCATTCAGCATGATTCACCAGGAACGAACCATCGCCACTACCCAGTTCCAATTCGACCGGTTGTTCCCGGGGAAACATTGTCGGGACGGGTAAAGGCTTCAGGATATCCTTGATGGGAAAGATGAGCGACGGGTCATCGACGGCGATGGATTTGTCCGCGTTCATTGTCTGGCCGGATACCTGGTCACCATTCTACGGGCACGGAGAGTTTTGGGCCCGCCCGGTTGGCGCAATAAACCTGCTTGTTCGCGCAACCAAACTCGTGGACGAGCTTCGTGATCTTCACGTCGAAGCAGCAATACTCGGCAATCTCCATCATTTTTCCCTCGCGATACCATTTGATGGCCTGCAGACCTTCAGCGATTTTTTCGATGCCCATCGAGGCGCTGGCCACGGAATCCAGCGACGGCCGGAACGGAAGTTTTTCGGCAATGTCGATCATCATGTCCAGCGTCGGCACCTGCTCGTAATCGAAGAAATCGTTGTGACCCTGCAATACGACGAAGTCGAAGCGCAGCACGTTGTATCCGACCACCAGATCGGCGCGCCGCAATTCGTCGATCAAGTCATCGACCCGTTTCTCCGGATAAACCTGATATCCACCACGCGCCGTGCTGTAGGTCACCCCGAGACTCATGCGCATGTCGCGAATGTTGCTCCATCCGCCCACTTCATCGGCGGATTTTTGCGTTTCGAGATCGAAATAGACGATGTTCTTCATGCCTGAAAGCGCGCTCAACGCCGAGCGTAGCCGTGCCGACGCCGGCTGCAAGCAAAACGAGTTTGTGAAAGGTGGTTCCGCGCAATTGTTCCCTTGCGCCTCGCATGGGGCCACCTATCATCCCGCGCCATGGAATGGTTGCTCGAACCGCAGGCGTTGATCAGTCTGCTCACGCTGACGCTGTTGGAAATTGTCCTCGGCATCGACAATATTGTCTTCATCTCCATCCTCGCCGGCAAGTTGCCTGAGTCGCAGCAGAAGTCCGCCCGCCGACTCGGGCTCCTGTTGGCGTTGATCACACGCGTCCTGCTGCTTTGCGGGTTGGCCTGGCTGGTGACTCTGACGAAGCCGATTTTTTCCGTGCAACTCTTCGGCATGGAGGACGCTCATTCGGTATCCGGCCGCGATTTGATCCTCCTGATCGGCGGTCTGTTCCTGCTGGCCAAGAGCACCCATGAAATTCACACGAAAGTGGAAGGGGAAGACGGCGGGGTCACGAAACGGTTGGCGCCCTCTTTCACGAGCGTGCTCATTCAAATCATGCTGCTGGACATCGTATTCTCGCTCGACTCGGTGATCACCGCCGTGGGCATGGTCAAGGATATCAGGATCATGATTGCCGCCGTCATTCTTGCGATTGTGTTCATGCTGTTCTTCGCCGAATACATCAGCGCGTTCATCAATCAGCATCCGACGCTGAAGATGCTGGCCTTGAGCTTCTTACTGTTGATTGGTTTCGTGCTGGTGGCCGAGGGGCTGCATCAGGAAATACCCAAGGGTTACATCTACTTTGCGATGTTTTTTTCCTGCATGGTGGAGGTGCTTAATATTCGGACACGCAAGAAGCACACACAAAAGGTGGACTTCCATCAGCCGTATCGGTAGCGATCCCTCGTAGATTTTGAGGGTGGGATTCCTCAGAATTCTCCGTCGCTCTGGAACTTTTTCCGCACGGCCTCACGGAACCGGCTCCCCGCGTCATTCATTTGCTTCAGTAATTCAGTCGTCGATTTTCCGGCGCTGTTGCGCGCGGCGGGAATCACAGTGTTGCATTCGTTCTCGTCCATGAACTGAACGGCACCGAGCAAACGTTTCTCGTCGTCTTTTGGTACGGCCAGGAAACCGTGTTTGTCGGCATGAATCAATTGGCCCGGTTCGATTCGCCGTCCAAATACTTCTACGGGGCAGTTCCATCTCACCGGCCAACTGTGCGCGTGACTGGGACTCAACCGCCTCGCCAATGCCTTGAACCCCGCGTTGTGCATTTCGTCCAGATCGCGAATGGAGCCGTCCGTGATCGTGCCCACGCAGCCAAACGAGCGATGCGTGTTGCTGTTCACCTCGCCCAGAACGCGCCCAGAGTTTCTGGTTTATCGAGATCCTGCACGATGACAATCTTCGGACCGGGAACTCCAACCATGTATTCCCGGTATTCACTCCACGCGTTTGGATTGGCGGCTTTGTGATCTTTCTTTGACGGCTCAATGACGACCGTCACTGCGTAACCGACCATCACGCCCATGGTCGGCATGAAATCGGTCACCTCCTCCAGATTGAACCCATCGCGCGCCGGATCGCATTTCGTAATTTGCTCCCAGCCATTGCAGATGGCGGGTGTGTTAAACCGTTTGAGCAGCAGCAGCTCAGGGTGTGAGAGACGAATATCGGTAGTAGATGACATCAGACGAGCACTCCTTTTTCCTGTTCAATAACTCGGGCGTATTCTTCGTGAAGCCGACCGGCAACGGGTCCGGGTTGACCGTTGCCAATCGGTTTCCCGTTTAGTTCGACAACGGGCATCACTTCCGTCGTGGTGCTCCACACCATCAGTTCGTCGGCATGGATGAGTTTCCCTTCCTCGATAAACTCCTCCCGCACCGGCCATTCCCTGGCGCGGCAGATTTCGGCGACCACTTCCCGGGTGATGCTCGGAAGTATCAGATTTCCCAATGGCGCGGTCCAGATCACACCGTCAAACACCGCTGCAAAAGTCGAATGCGAACCCTCTGTTGCCCGCCCGTCGCGAATCAGAATGCTCTCGTCCACGCCGGCATCCGCCGCCGCCTGGTTAGCGAGGACATTGCCGAGGAGTGAGATGGATTTGATGTCGCACCGCAGCCAGCGCTCGTCGGGAATGGTCACGGCGCGATAGCCGCTCAATCGTTTTGCCGTCAGTGATGAATACGGGGCGGCAAAACCGTAAATCGTTGGCGTCGGATTGACCGGGAAAGCGTGCTTGCGCGGCGCCGGACCGCGCGTGATTTGCAGATAGATCGTCGCCTCGCCCTGATCCAGTTTGTTTTGCCGAACGAGTTCGTTGCAGATGGATGACCAATCAAGGTGTTCACAGCCGGCCAGGCGAATCTTTTCCAGTCCGCTGCGCAGTCGGCGCCAATGCGATTCAGTGCGGAAGACGTGACCGTCATATACATGCAGCACTTCGTAGATTCCGTCCCCGAACAAAAAGCCCCGGTCATCCGGCGAAATCGTCGCCTCATCCTTCGGCGGAAAACTCCCGTTCAAATAGACAATCATCGAGGCAGTACATAAGCCAAAAGCCGGCGCGCGCAAATGGAATTTTGATTTCAGGTTGTTTTCGCGTATCCCGCCGTTTGCGGCCCGGGGTTCAGGCTTGCTGCCCACCGCCGGTTTGAATACTTTTGGCGCTCAAGGAATGCCCGCACCGGACGCCATTTCAAAACTTGTCGAGCGGTTCAAGGAACATGCCGACGCCTATCGGTCCGGCTCCTACAACGAAACTCAATTGCGTCGAGAGTTATCCCTTCTTCAAGGCGCTGGGTTGGTCTATGAACTCTACGGCCTCACGGACGAGGAAATCGAAATCGTGGAGGGCGGCTCCGTTTCGTGAAGATTATGCGGAGTGTTGGACAGCAATTGTCCGGGGTGGCCTGTCAGTCTGCTCACGTCATGGGCTGGATAATCGAATTGGAACCGTTGATGCCGCAATCCCGGCCGCTGGCCACCGTCAAACGGCGGCGGTCGCCGCCGGTCCGTATCGAGGCCGACACACCCATTCTCCCACGCGCCGTCGCCGCGGCGGTTTGCGATGAAGCGGCGGGCGGGCTCGGAACGGAATTGCCCGTTGAATGGGTTTCCATGCTGGAAGCCAGAGCGCGCGCCGTTTATTCGCGCAATCCGAAATTCCGCCGGCTGATTCGCGGACCGGGCAACTCGGGCCGTGACTGGCTCTGGGCCTTCTCCCGTCACTGGCTCGCCGCCCGGCTTCAGCGCGATCGACCGTCGCTCTACGGGTGGCTGCCTTCGGCCTACAAAGTCGGCCATCCGCTGCCGGCGCGCGCCGCATAGCTTGGCAGACCGCTGAAAGAGTCATCAAAATGTAGCCGATGTAAGGAGAATCCCAGCGCCAAAGAGGTGCGGCATAATGCCAGCGAACTTGCTGCGTTCGGTGGCGGAGTTCCGAACCGTGGGGCAGGTCTCCGACCTACCGGTTGCGGCCTCTCTGAGGGTGCCGTTCCCCGGAACGCAATTGAGCCCGAATGTGTCCGGGGAACCAGAGGTTCCCGGAACCGGCGGGTCGGAGACCCGCCCCACATTCGCCAACCCGTTCGTTGGCAGGCTCAACTATTTTCGGGAAAACAGGTAAGGTCAGAGCCGTCTCGGTTGTGGGTCTCAACTTTCCCCGCAATTTGACAATTTACTCAGGGGCTTCTTGTATCAGCTGCTGTTTCCTCGACGGGTGAATGTGGGGAAACGAGTTCATCTCAACACTCAATTTGCGGTCCGTCCACCCCGGTTTTTCCGATGTTCTTCACGGGTGGATCAACAATTTGATTCGCACGCGGCCGCAAAACATCCTCATTCTCCTTCAAATGGAGCCAAAGACGCTGAAAAGGGCGCATCTCAATGTCTTTCAAGTGCCGGAATGGGGCTGAAGGCGGCGTTTGATCTCCCTCCCCTCCCCATGAACCGGATGACGGAGCGCCGGCTTGCAGCCGGCTTAAACCGTTGTCTGTCAACGAGACGTCTCCGGTCGGAATCCAATCGTAAGGGACATCGGCAGCGAATAAGCCGGCAACATGCCGGCGCTCCGGTTCCGGGGGTTCAAAGCGCGAATCCTTCGGGGAATTCTCTCCCCTCTCCCCACTCGTGCCTCGCGGGGAGAGGGAGAGATGCGGGTGCCCCGCCTTGGCCGACGACGGAGATGCAATTACCTGAGATGCGCCGCTGAAAATTTCAGGGCGAAATTTTGTCGCTTTATCGGTTGGCCTCCCCAGAATAAGCGCCCTTTTTGTGTTGCCACCTATTTGGCAGTCACAGGCCCGGTAATATGATTAGTTGCGTAAAACAGACAACGCCGCCCCTCGGCTGGTGGAGCCCCAATGGCACACCGCCCAGTTCGGATCTGGCTCGACTGCGGGAGGCGATCTGGAATATCCGGCAACCCGTCATCCTCGTTGACCACGGCGGCATCCTTTCCCTGGCGGAAAGCGGACTGGGGACTTTGGGCGATCGCGATCCGGGAGCCGGCGCCATCCCGATTGCGGGACACGCCGCCAGCGTTCGGATCGAGAATCTCGGTGACCCGCGGTTTTGCGAGGATCATGGCGTGCGATTTCCGTATGTGACCGGCGCGATGGCCAACGGGATTGGTTCGGAGGAAATCGTCATCGCGATGTCGAAGGCGGGCATGCTGGGATTCTACGGCGCGGCCGGCCTGCATACGGATCGCGTCAGTTCGGCCATCGACCGCATTCAGGAAGAATTGGGCAACCAGCCGTACGGGTTCAACCTGATCCACAGTCCGAACGAACCGGTGCTCGAGGCGGCCATTGTTGATCTTTATCTGAAGCGGGGCATTCATCTCGTGGAAGCCTCCGCGTATCTGGCGCTCACGTTGCCAGTGGTCCGCTATCGCGTGACCGGAATTTATCGCGACGATGAAGGCAATGTCATCACGCCGAACAAGATCGTCGCCAAGGTCTCGCGGGTCGAGGTCGCCACGCATTTTCTTTCGCCACCGCCGGACAAGTTCCTGAATCAGCTCGTCGAAGCCGGCGAGATCACTGACGAGCAGGCGGAGATGGCCCGTGAGATTCCGATGGCCCAGGATCTGACGGCCGAGGCGGATTCCGGTGGGCACACGGACAATCGCCCGGCCATTGCGCTGTTGCCGGCGCTCATGTCGCTCCGTGATCGTTTGCAGGCGCAGTACAAATATTTGAATCCGCTGCGCGTCGGCGCCGCTGGTGGAATATCCACTCCGGCTTCCGCTGCCGCCGCGTTCGCGATGGGCGCGGCCTATGTCGTCACCGGTTCCGTGAATCAGGCCTGCGTCGAATCCGGTTCCTCGGATATCGTCCGTAAACTTCTCGCGCAGGCCGAACAGGCCGATGTCGCGATGGCGCCGGCGGCGGACATGTTCGAGATGGGTGTCAAGGTGCAGGTGTTGAAACGCGGCACGATGTTTGCCATGCGGGCGGGCAAACTGTTCGAGCTTTATCGCCGCTGCAATTCGCTCGACGAGTTGACCACCGCCGAACGCGAGATGCTGGAGAAGCAGTATTTCCGCGCGAGCCTGGATGCGACCTGGGAATCCACCAAAGCCTTCTTCCGCAAATCCGATCCATCGCAGATTGAACGCGGCGAAAAAGATCCCAGACACAAGATGGCCTTGGTCTTCCGCAGTTATCTGGGCCAGAGTTCGCGTTGGGCCAACGCGGGCGAACCGACGCGGATGGTGGATTATCAGGTGTGGTGTGGTCCGGCGATGGGTGCCTTCAACGAATGGGTCAAGGGCACGTTTCTTGAGCCGCCGGAAAATCGGAAGGTGGTCACGGTCGGCCTGAACATTCTTTACGGGGCGGCGGTGACGCTGCGCGTGAACATTCTCAAGAGTCAGGGCATTCGGCTGTCGTCCGAATTGTCACGCCCGGTTCCGTGTGAACTGGATCAGTTAAACCAGATGATTTGTCAATGAGCACAGGCACAGACAAGGGAAACGGGTCGAGCAAGCCATCGCACATCGCGATCTGCGGAATTGGGTGCATCTTTCCGCAGGCCGATAATCTCGAGGCTTACTGGGACAACATCAAGCGGGGCGTCAACTCGATCACTGACGTCCCGAAGGACACTCATTGGTCGCCGGAGGACTACCTCGACCCGGACCCGAAAACGCCGGACATGACCTACGCGGCCCGCGGTGGTTTCATTTCGCCGATCGACTTCAACCCGATGGAATACGGGATTGCGCCCAAGGATATCGAGGCGACGGACACGACCCAGATCTTCGGCATGATCGCCGCACGCGAAGCGCTCAAAGATGCCGGCTATTGGGAGGACAAACATTTTGATCGTTCTCGCACCAGTGTCATCCTCGGTGTCACCGGCACGCTGGAACTGGCCATTCCGCTCGGCGCGCGACTGGGTCATCCCATTTGGCGCAAGGCGTTGCGGGACAGCGGGATCGATGAAGAAATCTCGCAGGAGGTCGTCGATCGAATCTCGGACGGATATGTGGATTGGCAGGAGAATTCCTTTCCCGGATTGCTGGGCAACGTCGCCGCCGGTCGCATCGCCAATCGCTTCGATCTCGGTGGAACCAATTGCGTCGTGGATGCCGCGTGTGCGAGTTCGCTGAGCGCGTTGCATCTCGCGGAAATGGAACTCACGTCCGGCAAGGCCGACATGGTTCTCACCGGTGGCATCGACACGTTCAACGACATCTTCATGTACATGTGCTTCAGCAAGACGCCGGCCCTGTCTCCGACGGGCGATGCGAAGCCATTCTCGAAGAACGGCGATGGAACCATTCTCGGTGAAGGGC
>CALBIE010000052.1 GCA_937893495.1 uncultured Verrucomicrobiales bacterium
GGGTCCTTGCACTCGAGATAATATCGCTTACCCGGGGCACTGAGCAGTTCCATCACGCGCCGGTTGCTGGCTCCGGACCAACCCCGGTCATTCAGCCGCAGTATCGAATTCGCGTTCGTTGGATTCGTCCCGCTCAAATACTCGATCAGATTGGAAAAACCGTCGGTATCCGCGTCTGCGTCATCGGCTGACACCTGGGCCGATTGGCCGGCGAAGAAAGTTTGTCGCCATTCATCGGAAATTCCGCTGACGGGCGTCAATGACGCCGACTGCACCCAGATGCAACCCGCGCGCGTCTCGAACTCATACTGCGTGGTCAAATTCGGCGCGCCATCGGCATTCGTGACGGTGATTGTATAACACGCGCCCTGGTTGATTCCGTTGGGCAACGGAACCTGCAAATGCCCCAACAGATTGCTGCTGCCTTCACCGAGCGAAAACGCGCCGACGTTCCATCCGACGGCGATTTCATTCAATCGCGGAGTCACGGTTGCGGCACCGCTGAATGACGGAACAAATGTCACCTGCCCCGCCAGCGGTGGCGCGCCCGATGGCGTGATGACCGCGCGGAATTGCGCACCAGCGAGTCTCGCCAACGAGGTCAACCGCGCATAGACCGGCACCGAGACCGTGTCACCAGAGCGCGCCTGCTCGACGACGCCCGCACCAATCAAAGCCTGTCGATGCCAGACATTTCCCGGTGTCGCCAAAGCGGCTGTTCGCAGTGACGCAGTTTGAAGGGTGTTTACATTGGTAGTGCCGTTAACCCGCACACCACCGGCGGACCAACTCCGAAACCAATTGGTCGTGTTCAGTCCGCCGATGTTGGTAAACAATCCCAGCGAGCGGATCAGCGCGATCTGCCAGTCGAGAAACCGAATCTGCCCATCACCACCCACGGTGCCAACCGCATCCTCCGGGAAAACATCCATCGCATCGAAAGAGTCGGAAAATGCGTAAGGCAGACGGACACCCGTCGAGGCTAGAAAGATGTTGTTGACGTCGTTGTTGCTGAGGAATCCCGCGCCTGTCCCGTCGGTTTGATCGCCAAAATCTCCAGCGTTGTACCAACCTCCCGGCGATGTATCGCCCACCAGATAATTCCGGTTCGTCACGAGCAGTGTCTGGGCCGCGCCCGCTCCGATAGTGACCACCGTCTGCCCGCCATCCGAGGTGCCCGATGGATTCAACACGCTCAAGGAATATGTGTCCCCTTCGCTCGCCGTCCCCGGAATCGGGATGGCCAGCATCGAAACCACAGCGAAGGAACTGACGGATAGGTTGGCGTTGGTTCCGATAAAGGATACCAGAAGGCCGCGGGTGGTCCCCGCCAGATACGGCACGGAACTGAACACCGCGGGCGCTGACGAGCCCTGGTCAGACGTGACTACGCGAATAAAATCATTCGTCGTGACCGGGATGGCCGAGAAGTTGGCACTGATGGTCGGTGCCGCTCCATTGGGAGTCACTTCTATGCGAAACTGCATCGACTTCAACTGGTCACCCGCCTTGAGGTTGACCACCACCGGGACCACCACTGTGCCTCCAATGCCACCGAAAATGTTTGTGTTGATTCCAGCGGGCATTCCAATCGAATTCGTCGTGGCCACCAATCCCTGAATGTTCGTGCTCGCACTGTTGGTGCCGCTGAAAAGGAAGGACGCCACGCGCAGTCCCGTGAGATTGTTGGTCGCGTTCTTCCAGACGATTGAACCCACGCCGTTCGCCATGCTCACGACCGTGCTGTTGGTGGTCGGCGTACTGCCGTCCGTGGTAAAAAAAACATTCGTGCTCGAACTGGAGACGGTGATCGTCTGCCCCAGCGGAAAGTAACCGGTGTCGGGCGAAATCGTCAGCGCCGGCGGATTCAAGGTCACCGTGCCCGCCCCTCCGGTCCCGCCAGAGCCGCCACTGCCCACGCCGCTGGCGCCCGTCAGTCCGGTATTATCCGCGCGCCGCACGATATGATAATATTGTTCGGTCACGAAAACATTCCCCGCGCCATCCACCACGAGCCCCGACGGCAACCGGGCCTCAGCGGTCAACGCGGATCCATCAGCCCAGCCGGGGAGAATCTGCGGATCCGCCACGGTCACCCAGCTGTTGGATGAAACGCCGTAGAGTGTTGACGCGCCGCCAGTCGAATCCACTACACGGACCTGATGATTACCGTAGTCGGCGATGATCAAAACGTTGTTCCCCGCCTTGGCGACGCCGTGTGGTGAATTGAAGCGCGCCAGCGTGGCCGGCCCGCTGTTGGTGCCGCTGACGCCAATGGCACCGGAAAACAAGGTGACCGCGAAACTGGTCGGATCGACCAGGCGAATGACGTGATTGCCCGTGTCACTGACCGCGATAGCGCCCGTATCCAGTACTTCCACTCCGCGTGGCCCAGAGAACGTGCCAGCCGCGACGATGGTGGTCACCGTCCGGTCCGAAATCTTGACGCGCTTCAGAGCCCCGCCCGTTTCCGTCACGTAGAGATTGCCGCTCGTATCAATCGCCATCGCAGTGGGCGACGTCAGCACGGTGGAGTTGTTGGTGGCGATCCGATTGCCGAAATTATCGAACTGCAGAATCAAGCCGTCTCCCTGCGTCAACACGTAAAGGTTTGTATTGGAATCCACGGCCACGTCCACCGGAGTGCTCAATCCGGAAAGATAGGTCGCCGTCGTACCCAACGCCAGATCGAGCCGGCGGATACGACCATTCGCGGAGTCTGCGAGAAAAAGGGAAGTGCCCGAGATGTCCAGCACCAGTCCCGAGGGTGTCGAGAATTGTGCCTCCTGAACCGAGTTTCCATCCGCGAAGCCGGAGGCCGAACCACCAACGCTCAATGGTCCGCCACCCACCGTAGTGACAGTAGCCTGTCCAATGGCTTCAGAAAAGCGCGGCAACAAGCCGACCAATAATACCAACGCGAGCAACCAGATCCCGTTGCTCTGGCACCCGGTAACCGGAGCCACTCCACTTCGACCATATTGTGTCACCACGCTCATTGGGTCGATCCGGATAGTTATGGCTGCTTTCCCGAACGGATGAAGTTCTGTTTCTTCCAGTCATACGGCCGCCCGGCATCCATGAAATGCTGCTTGTCGTCCACCTTTTCAGGCAACGGGGTGCGCAGGAAATCTTCCGCCGTGGGTTGTCGAATGCCGTGGAGAAAATCAGTCATGGGAGGCTGAAAATGCATTGGCTCAAGAATGGTTGGAGTGACAAAAATCAACAGATTGGCTTTGCTGCGCGCCTTGGATTCGCGGCGAAACAACCCACCCAGGCCCGGGATATCTCCAAGCAGCGGCACCTTGGTGTATTGCTTGGTCTGCGTATCGCTGATTAATCCGCCCATCACCAGGGTGTAACCACTGGGAATCGTCACTGTCGTTTCCATCCGGCGCACCGCATAGACGTTTGCCTCATTTACCAGACCATTGATCGTCTGCCGATCCTTCGAATCTATATTCGAAACTTCTGGTATTACCTTCAGCGCAATATTGCTGTTGGCTGCCACCCGCGGCGTCACTTCCAGAATCGTTCCCATGTTCGTGTAAACCACGGTGGAACCTGCAGGCGTCTGTGCCGTGCCCGGTGTGATCTCAAAAATCGGAAACGCGCGGGTAACAGACAGGCGCGCCGTCTCCCCGTCCCGCATGGTCACTCTCGGTGTGGAAATCACCTCGGTGGAGGCATCGGTGTTCAGGAACGAAAGCACCGCGCTCAACCCGTCGGCATTCAGGAAACCGGTCGTCGGATTGAATCCGTCGCGCGTGTTGAGACTCAATCCGCCGGCCGCGGCACTGCCGATGGCCGTGGTCAACGTCTCGGTCAAGTCAGCCGCCGCACCACTCGAAGAAGTCACCGTCCGACCTCCGGGCAAGGTCGTGGTGGTGGTGGTCTGTGCGCCCGGGCGTGTGCTGGTGGCGGAACCCGTTGTGATGCCATTGCCAAACCGGACTGTCTGCGCCTGCAAGGTGCCGGACCAGTCAATGCCCCGGAGCGAAGTCGGGCTATGGGAAGTTTCCATGATGTTGGCCTCGATAAGCACCTGCGGCGTCGGCGCATCCATCTTGTCGAGCACTTCCATCACCAGATCCCACGCCGTCTCCACAGCGGTAATAATCAATTGCTGAGTCCGGGCTTCGGGCGTGACTTTTCCGCCCTCACCCACCACCGCCGTCAGTACCGCCAACAGATTGGTCGGGTTCGTGTACTTCAACTGGATAATTTTTGTCATCATCGGCGGCTTCGCATCCGGGGGACGAGCGCCCACGCGATACGTGCTGGTTTTAGGATCATGCACCATTTGCAATGAGTAATTCGTAAGAATTGCCTCCAACGCCTGCTTGGCCGTCACATTCGACATGCGAAACGCCGGTACAATCGGCTGCGGTATCGGCTGCCCATCCGGAGTCGTGCGATTGGCAAAAGTCGGATCGAAAAGAATATTGACGTCCGCTTGCAGCGCCAGGCTCTTAATCAGGTCCAGCAACTCAATATCATCATACTTGAGCTCCAGAATAATCTCGTCCTCCGCCGCCGAGTTGGTAATTGCGCTGATTATGGTTCGTTCTGCCTGCAGGATCGGTGCCGGGTCAAAACTGGGAATTGTCGGCCGCACTGGCTGGGCCGTCGGCGGTGCCAGTGACCGGGGGGGGCTGACCGGTGTCTGGACCTGAACCGGGGGCGACGTTACGACCGCTGGAACCGATGCGGGTACCGTCGGGAGCGGCGCAACGGGAATGGGAGCAACCGGCACCGGAGCCGTGGTCACGGGAGGAGAAACGATCACCTGCGTCATTGGAGCGATCGGTTGAGTCCGGGGAACGCGATTAGTCGAAGCGGGCGTGGAAATCGGGGCGGGCGGCTTAGCCAGTACCGGAGTCATTCTGAGAACTGGTG
>CALBIE010000053.1 GCA_937893495.1 uncultured Verrucomicrobiales bacterium
GCTACGGGGTTTTGAAATCGCTTGTACGAGTTCCAATTCCCAGATTCCAGATGGACCTCAAACTTCGAGCATCAGACAGTATCGGGATACGTCGGTCGCGCGGGATTGGTGTCATGCTCTCAATGCCTCGGTCGCAACTGGGATTTGGGTTTTGGAGTTTCGTTGAAGCCTGGAGTTTCAGGTCTGGATTTTCTTTGTCGCGTCCACCGAATGCACAAATCGCTTTTCAGATTGGTCATTGGTCATCGGTCGTCGGTTATTGGTTATCGTGACATTTCTAAACGTCATTTTGCTGGGTGGTATCGCGGCGGTGAGCATCCCGCTCATCGTCCACTTCTTCAATCGCAGCCAGCCGCGCGTGGTTCGTTGGGGTGCCATGCATCTGTTGGAGGCGGCGTTTCAGGCAAACAGCCGACGGCTCAATCTCGAACAACTGCTTCTCCTGTTGCTACGCTGTCTCATCCCGCTCGCCCTCGCCTTGTGCATGGCTCGCCCGGTGCTGACATCGATGAGCCAGTTAATGGGCTCGGCAAAATCTTCGCTGGTGATCGTGCTCGACGACAGTTACTCAATGGCTGCGACAACGGCCGGGCGCACCGCCTTCGACGAAGCAAAGGAGCTGGCCTCGGCTCTGGTCGATGAAGCGGGAAGGGGATCGGATGTCGCCATTCTACTGCCCGGCGGGACGGTGCGTTCCCTGCTGGAACAACCGACCTTCGACAATGTCCGCGTCAATCGCGAGCTGGCCCAATTGCGGCCAATGTTCGGCCGGGCAAATATCGTTCCCGCAGCGGAGGCCGGCTTGAAACTGCTGACCGAGATGACGCAACCGGTGCGCGACCTGGTGATCGTATCCGATTTTCAAAGTCTTAATTTTGCCAATGTGCCCGGCTCGGATTGGGAACGCTTTCGCAAATCGGTCAACGACATGCCGGTGCAGGCACGGGTGACCATGATGCCCGTTGGCGCTCCGGTGAACGACAACGTGTCGGTTGCGTCGCTCGATTACTCGACCCTCGTCCATGGCGTCGGGCAGAAGTTTAACCTGCGCGCCAACGTGCAGAATCACGGCGACAAAGAATGGCCGGCGTTGCGCGTTTATTTTCGCGTGGACGGAGAGGAACGTTCGGTTACGCAGATTCAGCTCGGGCCGCGCGAACAACGGCAGGTGCTTTTTTCGCACACGTTTGAGGGGGCCGGTTCGCATCTGCTGGAAGTCTTTGCCGACGCCGACGCATTGAAGATCGATAATAGCCACCGCGCCAGTCTGACCGTGTGGGATAAATTGCCGGTACTGCTGGTCAATGGTGAACCGTCGTCGCTGCCGCTGAGGGGTGAAACGGATTTTCTGGAACTTGCGCTGCAACCTTTTCGTGACTCGGCCAACGGTATGGCAAATCTGATGACGACAAAAGTGATCGCGCTGCATGAGCTCGATGCCAATCTGCTGGAGAATTATCGCGTGGTCGTGCTCGGAAATGTCGCGCAGTTGGCGGATGCTCAAGCCAAGGCGGTCCAGCAATTTGTTTCTCGCGGCGGGGGATTGATGGTGTTCCCCGGCAATCGAGCCAACACGGAATGGTATAATCGCGTGATGGCGACGACCGAGGGATTGCTGCCTTTGCGCATGGTGCAACTCGAAGGCGAGACCGCCGGCAATAGCTCTGGTGTGAAAGTCACGGCACAGCATTTTTTGCATCCGGCCCTTGAGTTTTTTAACGACCCGCGCAATGGCAAACTCAGTGAGACTGAGGCGCGCATCTGGTACAAAACCTCATTTGTTCCGCAGGCGAGAGGCGGTGAGGCGCAATTGCTTGCTCAGTTCGACGGCGGGAGTCCGTTCCTTGCCGAGAAACGATTCGGGATGGGGCGCGTGATTCAATGCACCATTCCCTGCGATGCCGACTGGAGCAATCTTCCCATGCGCCCGTATTTCGTTCCCTTGATGCAGCGGTTGGTCACCTATCTGGCTTCGCAGGTGTATCCGCCGCAGAATTTGGAACCGGGCCAGACGATTGCCCGCTTCTACAGCAAAAGCGTAGCCGGTCGGCGTTTGGAATTGATGGCGCCCGGTGGACAGCGGCATGAAGTTATCGTCGAGGAGAAATCGGGACAGGGCGTGTTGGAATTCACCGCGACGCATGACCCGGGTGTTTACACGTTGACGCAACCGGATGGAACGAAAGTGCATTTCGTCGTGCAGAACAGTGGCGCTGAATCCGACCTGGGCCTGCTGGCCGAAGAGGATGCGAAAAAGATTGCGGAAAAAATGGACGCGAAGTTTGTCCAGTCAATCGAGGAATTTCGCGAATTGGATCGGGACCGGCGATTTGGCCGGGAAATCTGGAAACCGCTGTTATGGGTGGTGTTGATCGCGCTCTTTGGTGAATTATTTTATCAGCAATGGATCAGCCGGAGAAAGGCGGCGGCTTTGCCGAAATGAAGTTGAGTGTGCTTCAAGACCTGATGTCGGCAGACGCGGTGAAACGGCGATGACAGAATTTCGATTCAACGGCGAATGGGGAATGTGGAGCGGCTTGCTGGTCGCCCTGATTCTCGCGGCGTTGGCCTGGGTCATCTACCGTCGTGAGTTGCATTCGCGCGGGCGATTCCTGCGCACCTTTTTGCCGCTGCTGCGATCGCTGGCCGTGTTTCTCGTGGTCATGATGCTTGCGGGGCCAACCTTGAATCATCGCTGGACGATGGGAGAAGTCGCGCGGTTGTTGGTGTTCATCGATGGATCGCAAAGCATGAGCATGGTGGATGATCAGATGGATCTGCGTCGCAAGGTTCAGGCGGCGCAACAACTGGGCTGGTTGCCGGATGATTTTTTTGACAACAACCTGCGGCTCGCGCGGGCGGAACTCGGATTTGCGCGCGGCGAGATCGAGCGGTTGAAACCGGATGGTTCGAGTATCGAGTTTCAAAAAGGAGTGAAACTTTTTTCCGGGCGGATCGACAAAACGTTGACCGCGCTCAAGGAGATTGACGCCAGCGCCTGGGCTGAAGTGCGATCCCAATCGGTCCGCTTCGCGGGTGAATTGAATGATCCGGCGAAGGCACTGATTGAACAGGCGGTCGGCAATGAGCCGCGCCGGGTGCATCGCGAATTGATGACTCTACTCAACGTCGTGGCGCGCTGGCAGCAGACGCTGGACACAGCCTGGCAGGAGCATGTGAAGACCGCCGCGGGCAGCGACGATACTCGAGTCGGGGAAGCGTTGGTCAAATTTGATGCGGCGGACCGCTGGAAGCGAATGGAGGGATACTGGTTTGGAAATCACTCGGCGCTGGCCAGAAAGCTTGCGCGTCAACACGATGTTCGCGTGATGGGGCTGGAGGGAAACCGAACCCGGGATTTCTGGAGCGGCACCCCGGAGCAGAATGAGGAACAGTTGAATCTGCTGACCATGATGCCCGGTCGTCCGACGAATTATATCACCGACCTGAACATGCCAGTGGCTGAGAAGGTCACCGGTGCGGAAGGCGCTCAGAAACTGGCGGTGATTCTGTTCACCGATGGTCAGCATAATCGCGGAGTATCGCCGCTGGAGACGGCGCGCATGTTCGGGCAACGCGGCATTCCCGTCTTCACGGTAGGGGTTGGTATGGAAAATCGCCCCACCGACCTCGCGGTGCTGGAAATCAACACGCCGGAAACCGTGCCGCCAGAAGGTGGTGTGCGCGGCGAGATTTCCATCAAAGACGATTATCCGGCGGGCACGCGATTTTTCCTGAAGGTGGAACATGAGGGACGTTTGCTCTGGCAGACCAATCTGACCACTCGCAACGAAGGCATTCGTAAGATTCCATTTGATTTTTCGGTGAAGGAAACGGCGGTCGCGGTTACGGCAGGCAACCCGCAGTTGCAATACGCCACGTTGCCCTTGAAACTTAAGGCCGAGGTCAATCGCCTGCCGGAAGAAAAAGACACGACCAACAACCAGGCGTTCTTTCATCTCGCGATGGTGAATCGCAAGCCGAAGATTCTCCTCATGGACGGGCGGCCACGCTGGGAGTTCCGATATCTGCGCAACCTTTTTGAACGGGATCGTCGATGGCTGGTGAATCCGTTGCTTGCCGGTGGTGGTGGAATCGAGCGTCCGTGGCGCCGCGGAAAACAACTCGGCCAGTTTCCCATCGATCGCGAGGAGTTTTTCTCCTACGACCTGATCGTGTTTGGTGAGGTGCCGGTAAAGCAATTGTTGAATGCCGAGATCGAATGGTTTCGTGAATACGTCGAGAGCCGTGGTGGCGGTTTGATATTCATCGATGGACGCAAGGACGGCTTGTTTAATTATTCGGCATCGTCCATGAACCCGTTGTTTCCGGTCTCATGGACGGCGGTGACTTCGTTCGTTGACGATTTACCGCTGCACTATTCGCTGGCTGGCGCAGGTGACCTGATCTCGCCGCTTAATCTTTCGGCCGATCCCGGGCAGAACGCGAAAACCTGGGCATCGCTGCCGGGGCCACACTGGACAATGAAAGCCAAGGCGTTACCCGGCGCGGAAGTGTTGCTCGAAATCCATAGTCAGACGAATCGTGTGCCGGCCGTGGTGTTTCGTCGCTACGGCGCCGGCAAGGTTCTTTATTTCGGCAACGATGAGACATGGCGCTGGCGCTATAACGTCGGAGATTTGTATCACCAGAAATTCTGGAACCAGATAGCCAATTGGATGATGGAGCCGCCTTTTCTGGTGAAGGATAAAATCGTGGGCTTTGATCCCGGCAAGTTGCAATACCGTCCGGGGGAATCCGCCGAGTTCCGAGTGCGGCTTCAGCCGGAAGCAAAAGTGCGAACCAGTAATCCGAAAATCGAGGTCGTGCTTCTCAAGGACGGAAAACGAATTGCGGTCGTGGAACTCAGGAAGGATTCGGGAGAGACGGGAATCTATCGGGGCAGTTCTCCTGCCTTGGAATCGGGCGATTACGACACGCGCGTGCAGGTGGCTGGAATTCCGGATGCGGAGATCAAAGTGAAGTCCTCTTTCTCGGTGGGTTCACAACTTCGGGTGGAGATGGCGCAGTTGCATTGTAATGAGCCGTTGTTGCGTAGCCTGGCCGATGAGTCCGGCGGTCGGTACTTTCGCGAGGAGGAAATTGATTTACTTGTCAAACACCTCGAACCTCTGAGCCAGGGTACGGTGATGGAGGAGAACACGGCGCTGTGGAACAGTTATTGGTGGTTTGTGCCAATCATTCTGTTGCTGGGCATCGAATGGGCGACTCGGAAAAAGGTCGGGCTGGTGTAGCGTCGCGGGTTACTTCAACAACACAGCCCCCCACGGTTTCGCCCCATGCGGCGCGATCATCGTGGCGGATTTCCACTTGGAATCATCGAACTCCAGTTCAAACCATCCCACCGAATTGTGTGGCGCGGCCTTCCAGGTAATGTCGGTCGCCACGATCTGCCGTTTGCCGCTGACGAGCGTCACGATCAACAGCGCCACCACACCGCGCGGTCCGTCGGCATTGGTCGCCTCCGCGGCGAGGACGTTTCGCCCGAGACGCAGTCGGCTGGTGACGTCCGCCTTCAGCGGTTTGGACGTGCCCGCGGATTCGCTCAGCGCCTTTCCGTTCAGGTAAACCTTCGCGCTATCGTCCGCGCAGACGCGGAGTTCGGCCGATCGGACGCGATTGGAAACATGAAACTGCTTGCGGACAAACGATCGCGAACCGTCACCATCTCCGTGCCAGATCCACGTCTGGGCTTGGGTTGGCGCGTTGATGAGCAGGATGCCGACGCCGAGCAGGATGGTTTTCAGTGCGGAATTCATCACAGGTTCGGACTGGTCCAAGAGTTGGAAGCCTCATACCCGCTGGCAAGGCTTATTCGCGGACATTTGTTGAACTCCCGATGTTTTCCGTTGTTAGAGTGACGATAGGAGTCCTGCAGCCCGTATCAGACTCTGCACGCCATGAAGTCGAACGGACTCCGATGGGTATCGGGCGTTGGCCGTCATTCGGAGTACCGGGGAGCTGTTCGGTATCAAACCCGCATCATACACGAATCAAGGGCGTCATCGACTCGGAACATCGAGAATCAAGGGCTTAGCAATCGGGGCGCGTTTGATAATGCGCATGTATGGTACAACCCGTCCTGCAAAACTTGGAACCTGCTCGCTGCCCGCCATGTAGCAGTATCCTTCGGTATTGAATGAAACGACATAGCCGGCATCCAGCCGAACGAGAGAGAATGGATGTCGGAAACTGCCAAAACGTGCTCTCCCTAATTCGAATTCACCCAGATGACGCCCTTGTCGGTCATACTCTTTCAACACCATACGTCGTAATCTGTTTCTGGCCTGTGTGCGCCCGAGTTGTGACTCGTCACGTTCGCCAATCACCAACGTCAAAGTGCTGAAGCCGGACGGTGTTTGGATCATACAGGGCTGCCCCTCGTCCACATTTTTCGGCTCGGTTATGATCGGACTGACATTTAAGACGGTTCCCCTGTCGGGCGCGAGGGCCAAAACATATGGCACCATTGACTCCGATTGCGGCGGGTGTTTACCAATTCCCGAATGAAGCATCGTGCCCTTAAACCTCCCCCCAATGAGCAATTGTCCTTCAGCATTCAGGTGGATATTCCCAATTGTTAGTACTTTGGTCGAAGTCAGCAAATCGAGCTTGAGAGGACTCCCGGTGTCGCTCGATAAGATCTCAATGAAGCCCGAACAGCCTGGCGGACTCTTGTCGAGCGGAAAATACGTTTGGTCGATTCGGGTCCCGTAGTAAGCGCCCGCCACCGCAATTTGGCCACTCGTCAACGAACAGATTCCAGCTACTGTAACAGTTCCATCCGATTGAATGTCGTGCCTCCACAAGGGCTGCCCCTGATGATCAAG
>CALBIE010000054.1 GCA_937893495.1 uncultured Verrucomicrobiales bacterium
ATCTCCCCGAAATGGGATGGATTGATTTCGTAGGTCTTCTGGTCTTCTGGTGAAAGTTTGGCGATCGGAAACGCATCACGCAGAGAACAGAAAACGATTTTCGAACCGTCCGGCGAATAGCTGCCTTCCGCGTCGTAGCCCGGTGCGTCGGTCAATCTCCGGGTGTTGGAGCCATCCGTGTTGCTCACGAAGATGTCCATCGTGTCGTCGTAATCCCAGGAATAGCGGCGCTCCTTGCCGCTCTCACGAAAAGCAATTTCCTCCTTTTGCTTTTCCCACGCCTGCGGGTCGTGATGCGTCGAGGCGTATTGCACTTCGTCTTTACCCGGTCGAATGAACGAACAAGTCGTCTTGCCCTTGCCCGGGGATACGCGATGGCTGTCACCGGTCGTCAGGTCGAGATAGTAAATCTGGTAAAAAGGGTTGTCCGCCTGACGCTCGCTTTGAAAGACGAGGGCATTGCCGTTGGCAGAGAAATACCCCTCGCCGCTGCGCTTGCCTTCAAAGATGAGTTGGCGTGTATTTGAGAGAAATGTGTTCTCATTGAGTTCGGCTGCACTTGAAGCCGAAGCGATGACGGAGAAAGCCAGTGCGGTCAGGTAGATTCGATGAATCGATGTAAAATTCTTCATTTATCTGCGGATTGTTTAACCGGAAACTTGGACGTGGGCAATCCTCGGGACGTTCGAAAGGAATCTGTCTTAATGAATACGAGTAAGCTTTGTGCGGTTTAGAGTCTGATTCGGGCACCGGGTAACGATTCAAGCCTGGTAGCATAGCGAGCAATGGATTGTGTGGCGGGGAACACCAGGCAACAATGGGTGTTTTCTGAATCTCAGGCAGTTTTGAAAACTCGATTCGATTCAGGAACCGTTAGAACAGCTAAGAATGGCAATTCTGATCTGTGACCTGTTTCGATGAATAATGCGAAGAGCGGACTGCCATTATTTATCACCCATCACAACCTCCCCCATCCATTCGGCGGGTGGGGGCGTTTCGATCAGGTGATTGATGTGCTCGATGTAGAACAATGTAGGACCGTCGTCCGGCTGGAGCTTGAGTACTTCGCCGAAACATCGATTTGCCGTCGTGAAATCCTTTGCTCGAAAATGCGATAGCGCTTCCGAGAATTTCTCCACCCACTCCAACTTACCCACTTCGTTTATTTGCCCGAGGACTTCCGATACTTCGACCAGTTGTCCGATTCCTTTGACTTGAAAGGAGCCCAATGGTCGGAAAACAATATCGTTCTTCGCTTCCTCGACGACGTTATAACTCGCGAGTATCTGAGTGCCGAGGTATTTGTTCAGGCCCTCTATTCGTGAAGCCAGATTCACGTTCGCCCCGATGGCTGTGTAATCCACTCGTTCGGAACTTCCGTAGTTGCCGACGGAGGCAGTGCCGAAATGCAATCCGATGCGGGTTTTGAAGGGGAAATTTTTCCGGGTTTGCGTGGATAGTTGAAGCTCCCGTTGGATAGCCAACGCCGAGCGACAGGCATGGGTCTGATGGTTGGGTTGCTCATCGGGTGCATTCCAGATGGCAAATATTCCATCCCCCGTTAATTGAATTACCGTTCCTTGCTCACGATGAATGCAGGAAATCAAATCCGTGTAGTACAAGTTCAAGCGGTGATAGAGGTTTTCTGAGAGAGTTCGATCAGCGATGGTTGAGAATCCAGCAATGTCGGTGAACATCATGGTGATTTCTTTACGCTCGCTGCCGGGTTGGAGTTTTTCGGGATGTTTGAGAATCTCCTTTACCCGTTGTGCTGGCAAGTGGGCTGACAGGGAACGCTCCAGCACCTTAATCTCGAACAGACTCCGAACCGAATTAACGGATACACCAAACAAATATGCACAACCGATTTGGATGCCGGGCACCAACCACGGGAGCCAGATGCCGCCGGAACGAAGCATCACGATCGCGACCAGAACGGTGACTGCCATCATTGCGATGACGATGATGAGCGCCGCAACGGGGCGGAGAAGAAACAACACGTAACCGGCAATTAAGCCGATCAGGATTACTCCCGTGAGTTCCCAGCCGAACGGGATCCGTTTTAACCAATCTCGATTCATCACGTTGAGAAAGCTCGTGGCATGAACCTCGACACCCGATGAAAATCGGCCCCTCGTAAACGGGAACGGATTCAAGAACATATCTTTTCCCGATCCCGAGAAACCGGTGGATTGCAGCGCGCCAATGAAGACTACCTTGTCGCGAAAGAAATCCTTTGGCGTGCCGTCGGCAAACAGTGCTTGATGATAGCTGACGAATGGAATCGTTCCGGGTGGACCGTAGTATCGCATCCAACGGTCTCCAAGAGCGGTGTTCGTATGATCGATGCCATCGTCCGGATAACTACCGGCTGCGTTGACGGCATAGGACAGTGGGAGAAACGAATCGTAGGAAATCGGATGCGTACGAATCGCGTAATCCGGATCCATCTCAAGATTTGACAATCCCCAGCCTTTTGTGAATTGAGAAAACTCTTCGAGCGGACGGTTTACGAATTCTACCGTGCCCTGATCCATTTGCTCGATTTCAACCCGTTCCCCCACCAGCACTACATTTTTGGCCTGGGCGATGGCTTGCTGAAAAACAGCATCCGCTTGTGGATTCGGGCCGGGGGCGTCAAAAAGAATATCAAAGACAATCAGCTTTGCTCCTTCATCAGTGAGTTGTTTGATCATTCCAGCGTGCAGTGATCGATCCCAGGGCGCATTCGGTGGCTGGCCGAGTGCTTTGTGCGATTCGTCGTCCAGATAGACAATAACAGCTTCGTCCGGATGATGATGGGGCAGGGCGAGGGTGGATAAGTCGAAGCTCCAACGCGAGATCGCACCGCCCAAGGACGGGTGTAGTAGCAAAATGCCCGTAACTACCGAGAACAGGATTCCGACCGTTGCGCCCATCCAATGACGGGTCAAATGGGCCGCATTCAGGAGTGGTTCGTAGGCCTTTCTCGCCCAGGCCAGAACCCATTCTCCGGCCTGGGTAAACAACGTTTTTTCTTCCCGTGGTTTCTGGGCACGGAGGATATCGGCCGCCAGCGAACTGGCTGCATCTGGCGATACAAGACCAAGTTCCTGCGCAACGTCTGTCGCGGACTGAGGTCGTTCGCCCGGGTTTTTCGCCAGGCAATGCAAGATGGCGTCATCGACGTCCTGAGGCACATCGTTCTCGACCTTGAATGACTCGATCCGTTTTCGCACCGACGAAGGCGTCGCGTGCTTGAGTTGATAGGAAATGTCTCCCGAATAGAATGGCGGTTTGCCGGTCAGCAGATGATAAAGTGTCGCACCGAGTGCGTAGATATCATCGCTCCGACGGGGGAGCCTCCCCTCCATTTGCTGAGGACTCATGTAGCCCAGCGTGCCGGCCGTGGAGAGATTGTTCTCCGTGTGATTCAACGTCTCACTGATGGTCGCCGCGATGCCGAAATCCGCCAGCTTCACCCGGCCGCGCGAATCAATCATGATGTTCGCCGGTTTGATATCCCGGTGAATCACGTTTTCGCTGTGCGCGAAATCCAGCGCCAGGCACAGGTCGGCGATGAAAGGGGCCAGCATGTCCCATGGGATAACGTCCCCCGGTTGTTTGAATCGCAGCTCTGCGAGCGATTGCCCCTCCACGTATTCCATCGTGACAAAGGCCGTGTCATCATACTCATGCAGATCATGGATGCGCATGATATTGGGATGGGCCATCAACTGGCTGTTGGCTGTTTCGCGGCGAAGATTCTCCATCGCCACCGGATCGGTGCGCATCATCACCGGAAGCATCTTGATGGCGACCTTCTGGTTCAGTTTTTCATCCTGAGCCCTCCAGACTTCACCCATCCCGCCACGACCGAGAATCTTCTCGAGCGTGAAACGACCGCCGAGAGTTTTGCCGGCCTTATTGACATGCTTGAATGGCGATTCGTAGGCAGGCGCTTTTGAAACGGGCTTGTCGCCTGCACTGCTGACCTGCGTTGCTTCGTCATCGGCCGGTGTGGATTTCTG
>CALBIE010000055.1 GCA_937893495.1 uncultured Verrucomicrobiales bacterium
AACTCGCGCAACTTGGCTATGAGCGGTTCAAAATCGCGCTTGCGGGCCGCGTTAGGTCACTGGCCTATGGCTTGTTCGCCGCGCAGGAGAAATCGATCGCTGCGACGGATGTGGCGGAGCGTTTCCGCGCCCTGCGCGAAGTGCTTGTGCAACGCGACCCGGCCGGGCTGACACCGCTGCTCGAAACGCGTGTCATCGAGGCGACCGAGCTGAACGCGCACCGCAAGGCCAGCGATGCGTTGCTCGCCACCCAGGCGGCGTTGATGGAGTTGAACCGGCTTCGCGGCGTCGCACCGGAAACGCACCTCGCCGTGAGCCAGACGCAGCTTGCGTTTCGTCCAACGGAAGATACAAGCGCGCTGCTGGCGATGGCGCGCACGAACAACTTCGAATTGAAGGTGCGCGCGGGGGAACTCGCGCAGCAGGGTTTCCGTGCCGCCCTCGCCAGGAATGAGCGAATTCCGACCATCAGCGTCGGCCCAACCATATCCGAAGAAAGCGTTACCAACGACCACGAACGAATCATCGGAGTGGGCCTCTCGTTGCCGCCGCCGCTGTGGAATCGGAACAAGGGCGTTATCGAAGCCTCCGCCGCCCGCCAAATACAGGCGGAAGTTTCGTTCGACGTCACGGAACGCGATATTCTCCGAAGGGTCATCGAAGCCGCGCTGACCTACGAGACCAAGCTGCGCGAGATGGCAAAGTGGCGGCCCGACTCCGTGGAACATTTCCGCGAAGCGGCGGAGATAGCAGACCGGCATTACCGCCTCGGCGCAGTGCCGGTCTCCACATACGTCGAATTGCAAAAGCAATACCTCGAAGCCGTCGAAGGATTGCTCGACACCAAAAACGAAGCACTCGAAGCGGCGGCGCAGCTGGAACTGCTGACCGGCGTACGCCTACCGTTCTCGATTACCAGGCAGAACAAGGAACCGAAATGACAGCGTCCCTGATTCTAAGAACCCGGTTTAAACTTACGAGCCGACGCAAGGAGGCTCTCTTCCCGATCCGAGCGACGCGACCCATTGCTCGGAAACCAGAGTCTCGTCACCTCGCCTCCTACAGCAAAATGGGACTTCTCAAACGCGCTCTTAGACTTGTCCCCGTTTTTCTTGCCGCGGCGTTGTTCGCCGGTTGCGGGCACGCGGAGAGCGACGGCCACGACCACGCCAAAGTCGACGGGAACGGTCACGGCGAGGAATCGCGGCCCGGTGCTTCGTTCAAGGCGGGCAAGGGTGTCATCGTCACCGAGGAAACTAAAAAGCTTTTAGGCATCGAAGTCGCTTACGCAACGGAACGGAAGCTACCGAACCAGATTCGGCTCACGGTGCAGGTCTTCGGCGAGAAGCATCATCACCTGTTGAATTCCGAAGACCATACCGGCTGCGACGTGCATGGCTCGGGTTTCGTCTCCACCAATACTGCGGACAATGTGAAAGTCGGCCAACGGGTGGAACTGCTCAAGGCGACGAACAGCCCGTTGGGCGGAGTTGTTCTCGGGGTGCAACAGGCACTGGCCCTGGGTGAATCGGAAGTCGTCATCGGCATCTCGAACGCGACGGCCGTGATCAAACCCGGAGAGTTCGTCCCCGCCCGGATCATTCTGTCGCGCGACAATGCCGTAACGGCGATACCCCGCTCGGCCCTGCTGCCCACTTCCGAAGGAACCTTTGTATATGTCGTGAACGGCAACGCTTACTTCCGCACCGCGGTCAAGGTCGGCTCGGAAGCCAAAGGCTGGGCGGAAATCACCGAAGGTCTTCTCGTGGGCGACCAGGTCGTGACGAAACCCGTGCAAACCCTCCGGCTCATCGAACTCCGCGCCACCAAGGGCGGCGGACACTCCCACTAACGATGCTCAATCGTCTCCTTGAATTTTCCGTCCGGCAACGAGTGTTCGTGCTGCTCGCCACCGTGGTGATGGTCGGCATTGGCGTTCACTCCGCGCTGCGCCTACCGATTGATGCCGTGCCCGACATCACCAATGTTCAGGTGCAGATCAACACTTCCGTCCCGGCCTTCGCGCCCGAGGAAATTGAAAAGCTCGTCACCTTTCCCATCGAGAACGAGATGGCGGGTGTGCCCGGGCTGACGGAATTGCGTTCGCTTTCCAAGTTCGGCCTCTCGCAGGTAACGCTCGTTTTTGAGGAAGGCACTGACCTTTATCGCTCGCGCCAGTTGGTGAGCGAACGTTTGCAGACGGTGCTGGACTCGATTCCACCCGGCCTCACGCCCAAGCTTGCGCCCATCAGCACGGGGCTGGGCGAAATCTATTACTACGTCGTCGAATACGCAGCGGACGCCACCAACAAACCGCCGACGCGCGCGGAGCAGTTGATGGAGCTAAAGCTCATTCACGACTACGTCGTCAAGCCGCGCCTGCGTTCGACGCGGGGAGTGGCCGAGGTCAACTCGCAGGGTGGCTACGAGAAGCAAATCATCATCCAACCCGATCCCGACAAACTCAAGAGCGTCGGCATGTCGTTCAATGAAGTTGCCGAAGCCATTGGAGAGAACGTCGAGAACGCCGGCGGCAGCATCATCCAAATCGGTGGCGAACAACTCGCCGTGCGCGCGGCGGGCCGTGTGGAGACGGTGGAGGACATCGAACAACTGCCGCTCAAGTTCGGTTCACGCCCCACGGTGCTGCGCGTTCGGGATGTGGCCAACGTAGGTATCGGCAAAGCGGTCCGCACCGGTGCGGCCACGTACAACGGCGAGGAATGTGTACTCGGCGTGTCGCTCATGCTGGCCGGTGAAAACAGCCGCCTGGTCGCCAAAGCCGTGGATGCGAAACTCAAGCAGATCCAGACCAAACTCCCGGCGGGCGTGCGCATCATCCCTGTGTATGACCGAACGGTTCTGGTGGATCGGACGATCCGCACAGTGGAGACAAGCTTGTTCGAGGGCGCGATTCTCGTAGTGGCCGTGTTGCTCATCATGCTCGGCAACTGGCGCGCGGCACTCATCGTGACGCTGGCCATTCCGCTTTCGCTGCTCATGGCGATGACCGGCATGGTGCAGGGCCGGGTCTCGGGCAATCTGATGAGCCTGGGTGCAATCGACTTCGGCCTCATTATTGATGGCGCGGTCGTCATGGTGGAGAACATCATACGCCATCTCGCGGAGAAACAGCACAAGTTCCGTCGCAAACTCACGGCGGTCGAACGAGCGCCTGAAGTGCTCATCGCCGCGAAGGAAGTCGCCAGCCCGATGTTCTTTGGCGTGATCATCATCACGGTGGTCTATCTTCCGATTCTCGCGCTCACCGGCATCGAGGGGAAGATGTTCAAGCCGATGGCGATGACAGTCATCTTCGCGCTGGTCGGCGCGCTGGTGCTGGCACTCACGCTCATGCCGGCGCTTTGCTCCTATCTCCTCGGCGGCAACATCAGCGAGAAGGATTCGTTCCTGGTGACGTTTGCGAAGAAAGTCTATTCACCTTTGCTCAACTTCTCATTCCGTGCGCGCTGGCCCGTTGTGGGCGGGGCAGTCGCGTTGCTCGCGCTGGCCGCGCTCGTTTTCAGTCGGCTCGGCGCGGAATTCGTTCCGCAACTCGACGAAGGCTCGTTTGCCACCCACATGATTCGAACGACGAGCATCGGCCTTGATGCCAGTCTGGAAATGCAGAAGCGCGGCGAGAAGCTGCTCTTGGACAAGTTTCCGGAAGTCATGTATACGTTCAGTCGCATAGGCACGGCCGAGGTCGCCACCGATCCAATGGGCGTGAACGTGGCCGACACCTATCTCATGCTCAAGCCGCCCGGCGAATGGCGCAAGGTGAACGGAAAGCCCATCGCCAAGGAAGACCTGGCCAACATCATGACCGAAGAACTCGCCAAACACCTCCCCGGCGAGGGACACTTGTTCAGCCAGCCCATCGAGATGCGGTTCAACGAGATCCTCGAAGGCACGCGCGCCGACATAGCGGTGAAAGTGTTTGGCGAAGACTTCAAGATCATCGAAGAGATAGCCGGCGAGGCGAGGGAAATTCTGGAACAAATTCCAGGCGCGGCTGACGTGGAATTCGACGCGCTCGGCAAATCGCCGCTGCTCGAGATCGTTCCCAAACGCGAGGCGATGAGCAAATACAACATCCACGCCTCCGAACTGAACCGAGTCGTCGGCACGGCGCTGGCCGGACGGGAAGTAGGCAAGCTCATTGAGGGCAACCGCCGCTTCGACATTGTGGTGCGCTTGAGCGATGAATTGCGCGAAAAGATTGACGACCTGAAGCGCCTGCCCGTGCGCGTGGATGCCGGCGGGTTGCTCACCCTCGGTCAGGTCGCCGATTTCCGCGTGGTGGAACAGGTCGCCGCCATTTCGCGGGAATACAGCCAGCGGCGCTCCGCCATTATGATCAACCTCCGCGGGCGCGATGTAGAAAGCTTCGTCCTCGAAGCACAGGAGAAAATTGCCGAGCAGATCAAGCTGCCCGACGGTTACTCCATCGAGTTCGGCGGACAGTTCAAGAACCTGCAGGAAGCTCGTAAACGTTTGATGGTGGTAGTGCCCGTTGCGTTGGGGCTCATCTTCATTCTCGTGTTCATGGCGTTGGGCAGCCTGCGACAGTCGTTGCTGGTCTATACCGGCATTCCCCTCGCTGTGACCGGCGGTGTTTTCGCGCTCTGGATGCGTGGCCTGCCGTTCAGCATCTCGGCGGGCGTGGGTTTCATCGCGCTCTCCGGCGTGGCCGTGCTCAACGGGTTGATGATGATTTCCTACTTCAACCTGTTGCGGCAACGGGGCCGCGACGTGCCCACCAGCGCCCGTGAGGGCGCGATGACCCGCTTGCGCCCCGTGTTGATGACCGCGCTCGTGGCCTCGCTCGGTTTCGTCCCGATGGCCATCGCCACCGGAGCGGGCGGTGAAGTGCAACGCCCGCTCGCCACTGTTGTCATCGGCGGCATCCTCAGTTCCACTTTTCTCACGCTCGTTCTGCTTCCGACGCTTTACGAGTGGCTGGAACGAAATCCAAAACCCAAGGAGGACGATGGCTTGGATATGGGTTCGAGTGAAGCGCCACCGTCCACCGCGCTTGCCATTTAAACCGAATATGACGTTGCCTCTGACCACCAAAAGATTGTTCATTGTCCCGGCGCTCGCCCTCCTCAATTGGGTGACCGGGCCATCACCCGAAAGGTGGGAACCTTGCGGCGCGGTGGTCGGCCTCATCGGCGCAGTATTTATTTTGCTCTCGCATATCGAAGCCACAACCTTAAACTGAAACCTTAGTGACAAACATGAATGCAAACCTCCGTCTCCTCACCCTGGCCGGCGCCTTGTGCGTCGGGTTGTTCACCGTTCCCGCCGCCGACAAACAGGATCCGAAGGCCACGCCGAAGGGTGGGCGCCTTCTTGAAAAGACCGCGCCGCACGCCGAGTTCGTCGTCGAAAAGGATCGTTCCGTCACCATCCATTTCTACAACGAGGACATGAAACCAGTTCCGGCAACCACCCAGAATGTGACCGTCATCGCCGCGCCTGCGAGCGGGAAAGCCACGCTTCAATTCGAAAAGAAGGGCGATTCGCTCGTGAGCAGGACGAAACTGCCCGAAGGCGAGGGTTACAATGTCGTTGTGCAATTCAGGCAGACCGCCGACGCCAAACCACGGAATCTCCGCTTCAAACTGGAAACGCACACCTGCGCCGAGTGCCAGCGCGCCGAATACGCCTGTATTTGTGATCATTGACCCGCACCGGACCCCTTGCGTGGTGTCATAATGAAACGAACTTTTTTGCCCGTTTATCCGGTGCTGTGGGCGGCGCTCGCGCTGACGGGTTGTCAGCCGAAGTCCTCGGATTCCGCTGTCAGCGACGAGGCTGTCGCCCTTGGCCCGCAATACAGCAAGAAGGGCTTGCTTGTGCCGGACGACACGCGCCTGTCGCTCGGTGTGAAAACGGTTGAAATCATGGAGCGGAAAGTCCCGGCTTCGCTCGACATCCAACTGCGTGTTTATCAGACCGTCGGGAGTTTAATTCTCGCAAGCGCCGCGGTCACACCCAATGAAGCAAAGCAGCTTCGGGCCGGTCAGGTCGTACAAGGTCTAACAAGCAACGACGACCGGCTCGGTGGGAAAGTGAAGCGTTTGAACAGCATGTTGCAGGATGCCACCGGCATGATCGAAGTGCTGGTGGAAATGCACAACTCTTCGAATGCGGTTGCGGTCGGCGGGTTCCTGACAGGAACCATCGCGCTTGACACCGACGAAGCGGTTGTGACCATCCCTCGCGCGGCATTGCTCCAATGCAGCGATGGATATTCCGTTTACACCGTGAACGGCGAGCACCTGGTCCGCGCGCTGGTGAAGGTGGGCGCGATCAACGTCGACTTCGCGGAAATCAAGGACGGTCTGTACGCGGGTGATCAGGTTCTTGTGCATCCGGTGATGTCGCTCTGGCTGACTGAACTGGCGGCGGTGAAGGGTGGGCAGGCGTGTTGCGTGATGCCCGCCAAGGGGAAATAGCCAAATGGTTCTCAAAACCGTCGAATGGTCGCTCCGTCAACGAGCGTTCGTGTTGCTGGCCACACTCGTTCTCATCGGTGCGGGCGTGTGGTCGGCGCTGCGGCTCCCCATCGATGCGGTCCCGGACATCACCAGTCCGCAGGTGCTGATCAATACCGCCGTCCCCGCTCTTGCGCCGGAGGAAATCGAAAAACTCGTCACGCTCCCGCTTGAAATCCTGATGGCCGGTTTGCCGGGCATGACAGAG
>CALBIE010000056.1 GCA_937893495.1 uncultured Verrucomicrobiales bacterium
TCAGAAGGGAGACACGGGGTCGGCGGGACCGCAGGGGGTAACGGGAGCGCAGGGGCCGGTGGGATCGGCGGGAGCCAAAGGGGACAAGGGCGACACGGGAACAGCCGGCCCGGTCGGGCCGATTGGAGCAATCGGACCACAAGGACTAAAAGGAATCGCATTTAGAGGCGCGTGGGGTTCGGCCATCAGCTACGTCGCCGATGATGCGGTGGCCCATCAGGGTTCAGCGTGGCTGGCCAAACGAGCCAATCAGAACGTCCCGCCGGTGGAAGGAGCGGACTGGACATTGCTCGCGCAAAAGGGGGACACCGGTCCGCAAGGTCCGCAAGGGAATGTCGGGCCGATTGGCCCCACCGGGCCGCAGGGAATTAAGGGCGATACCGGGGCAACCGGACCGGCCGGAACGACGACGGCCGACGGGCTGGTTTCGGGAACACTCGCCGATACGCGCTTGAGCGCCAATGTGGTTCTGTTGAATCGTCACCAAATCTTCACGGGCAGCAATGCCTTCTCCGGTGTCGTCAACGCAACCAACTCGGCGAACCGGTTCGGCGGTGCGTTCAGCGGAAACGGAGCGGGGTTGACCAATCTTGCCGCGAGCGCCGTCGGTGGCCAGTTGAGTGCGGCGAGCATCCCCGCTTTGGACGCGGCGATCATCACCAGTGGAATCATCTCGGTGAACCGCGTGCCCAATCTCAACGCCACGCACATCAACGCCGGTGTTTTTGCTGTGGCCCGAATTCCGGATCTGGATGCCGCCAAGATTGGCAGCGGCACGCTGGCGGATGCGCGCTTGGACGCCGGCATCGCCCGCGTAACGGCGGTGGATGCGGGATTGATGAATGTAAGCAACACACTGAGCGGGCGGTTGCTGGGAACCAACACTGCCCTGACCGGAGTCATCAATGCAGAGACGGGCGCGCGCATTGCGGCCATTGCGCAGGCGATCAACGATCTGCTGGCGGGCACCAACCAATGGAGCGGGTCCAACACGTTTGCGGGCGTGGCGCGGCTCACCAACGTCAACAACCAGGTCAACGGCACGTTCACGGGCAATGGCGGGGGACTGACCAACCTCGCGGCGGCAAATGTCAATGGCACCCTGGCTACGACGAACATCCCGGATCTGGACGCGGCGAAGCTGACCAGCGGTACACTGAACACGGCGCGGATTCCGTCGTTGGATGCGGCGCAAATTGGCAATGGGACGCTGGCGGATGCGCGCTTGGACGCCGGCATCGCCCGCGTAACGGCGGTGGACGCGGGCCTGTTGAATGTAAGCAACACGCTGAGCGGCCGGTTGCTGGGGACCAACACGGCCCTGACCGGTGTCATCAACGCGGAGACCGGCGCGCGCATCACGGCCATCGCGCAGGCGATCAACGACCTGTTGACGGGCACCAACCAATGGAGCGGTTCCAACACCTATGCGGGCGTGCTGCGGGCCACCAATGTCAACAACCAGGTGAACGGCGCCTTCACCGGCAATGGCGGCGGTCTGACCAATCTTTCCGCTGGCGCGGTGGGTGGCCTGTTGAGTGTGGCGAGCATTCCCGCTTTGGACGCGGCGATAATCACCAGCGGCACCCTCTCGGTGAATCGCATTCCGGATCTTGATGCCACGAAGATCGTTAGCGGGACATTTGCGTCCGCCCGGATCCCGTCATTGGATGCCTCGATCATTGGTTCGGGAACGTTGGTTGACGCGAGGCTTGGTTCCGCGATTGCCCGGACCACGGACCTCAATGGCGCGAGCAATTCGTTGAGCGGACGAATCGTTTCAACCAACGACTCGCTGGTCACGCAGTTGGCCGGTTTGAACACCACGCTGTCCACGCGCATTGATACTCTTTCCAACGAGGTGGCGAATGCCCGGCTGGCTTCGCTCACAGCGGTCTCCATTGATTCAGCGGATACGAATCTGACGGGTCTCGGTTATCAAAGTTTTTCAACCATCGCGTCATCGCCGTGGAGCAACGGCTCGACCACGGATGCACCCGGCGCGCGATCCGGTCAATCGGGGATCTGGACGGGGACGGATTTCATTCTCTGGGGCGGGCTTTCAAGTGGTGGGACTCATCTGGACGCCGGCGCGAAGTATGATCCGGTGGAGGATGCGTGGTCAGCCGTTTCACCCATCGACGTGCCCGCGGCCCGTTCGCAGCATTCGGCGATCTGGAGTGGGCAGGAGATGATCGTCTGGGGCGGCTTGTCCGCCGTCGGTCGGCTGAACAGTGGGGGGCGATTCAATCCCACCAATTCCGTCTGGGTACCAACCACGACGACCGGTGCGCCTTCCGCCCGTAACGGCCACGTGTCGATCTGGACGGGGAGTCGGATGGTCACTTGGGGCGGAATCAACACCGGCGGGTTGTTGAACGATGGTGGCAACTACGACCCGGCTGCAAATACGTGGGCCAGCGTGATCACCAATGGAGCACCGGCAGCGCGTTCCGGCACCACCGTTGTCTGGACTGGAGACAAGATGATCGTCTGGGGCGGCGAAGGCGTTGGCGGCGAGTTGAACACCGGCGGACGCCTGGTCTTCTCGAATCCCGAGACACCCTCTTCCTGGCAGACCATCGCGACCACGGGCGCTCCGTCCGCCCGCAAGGGCCACTCGGCCATCTGGACCGGGACGCGGATGATAATCTGGGGCGGCGGGCAGGGCGGTACGGTGTTGGCCGACGGTGCCACATACGATCCCGCCGCGGATGCCTGGTCCGCCATCTCAACGAATGGCGCACCGAGTGCGCGCAGCGGCCACAGTGCCCTGTGGACCGGGACGGAGATGCTGATTTTCGGCGGTTCCATCGCGTCGGGAGAAACCGCCACCGGTTTTGCCTACAACCCGGCCACGGACCAATGGCGCGCCCTGTCCACCGCCGGCAATCCCACCGCCCGGACCGGGGCGTCATCCGTCTGGACCGGCACGGAACTGCTGACCTTTGGCGGAACGGCCGGGGGTTCGCCGGTGGCTTCGCTCCAGCGGCTCAATCCGCAACCGACGTTTTATTTCTACCGTAAACCATGAGGGGAATGACGAATGACGAAATACCCAAACCCTAAGCAAACCCGAATTCAGAAATCCGGTATTGGACCCCAGTCACGACGCATGATTGACGTTCCTGGAACAACGAATCGCCATGCCCGGTATTCGATTCCAGGACTTCGTCATTCATTGGTCATTTGGATTTGGTCATTTGTCATTGGGTCGGCCCTGCCGGCCGCCGCCCAGTGGCAGACGCAGACTTTCCCGATCAAGGCCGGTTGGAACGCCATTTACGCCCACGTGGATGCCTCGCACGCCGCCTTGGGGGATGTGGTTCCGACCACGGTCGAGGAAGTGTGGTTGTGGAATCCTTCCCCCCTCCTGTTGCAATACATCGATTCGCCCCAGCTCCCGATCGACACCGGCTCGAGTTGGACAAGCTGGAAGCGAAACTTCCAGACCCAGGATCAATTGGAGCGCTTCATCGGCAACGCCGCATACCTGGTGAAGGCAAGCGCGGATACGACGCTTTCGCTGAAGGGCAAACCGGTGCAACCCCGTTACCACTGGACCTCCAAGGGACAGAACTTCATCGGTTTCTCCACCCCGGTCACGCCGGCGACGTTCTTTGAAAACTTTCTGGGCCCGGCGCCGGACCTCCTGAACAACGCGCAGGTTTTCAAATACACCGGCGGCAATCTGGGACCCTCCAATCCGCAGCGGGTCTTCAATCTGCGCGACGAGCCCGTGAAACGCGGCCAGGCCTACTGGATTCGCTCGCCCGGCACGTTCAACCGCTACTTCGGCCCGTTTGAACTCGATCTCCAGAATTCCACCGGCGCGCATTTCGGGGCCGGCGGTGGGCAATATCGCTGCCGACTGAAGAATCTCACCACCGCCAACCTGACGGTGACGGTCAACGTGCTGGCCTCCGAGGCGGCCCCGGCGGGTGAAAAGACGATCAGTGGCACGCCGCCCATTTTGCTCCGCGGGCCGCTCAACATCACCAACCTGACCTACGGCTACACCAACCTGAACGCCGGGCCGCAGAACTGGACGCTGACGCCGGCGGGCGAGGAGGGGTCCAACATTGAGGTGGTTCTGGGCGTCAATCGCGCGGCGTTGACCGGCAATGCCGGGGATCTGCATGCCGGGCTGCTGCGCTTCACCGATTCGTCCGGCTTTTCGCAGGTGGATATCGGCGTGTCCGCCGAAGTGGCCTCCACGGCGGGGCTCTGGGTCGGCGACGCCAACATCACCCAGGTGCGGCATGACCTGAGTTTCTTTCGCAAGCTCAACACCGGCGAGGTGGAGTTGGACACCGACGGCGTGGCCATCGTCTCCAGCAGACGCGTGGACTTCGGGTCCGTAGCCCGGCCGTTTCCCCTGCGCCTGATCATTCATACCGGCGCCAATGGCGCGGCGCGCCTGCTGCAGCGGGTCTATTACGGTCTCGATGCGGGCGAACTGCCCATGCTGGCTTCGAAGGAATCCCTGCTCAACCAGGAGCACCTGGGTGTCGCGCGGCGGATCAGCGCCTCCCATCTGCCCTTCTCCGAGGCCAACAATCCCTGGGCGTTGGCGGGAACCTTTGGCGCGGGCCAGACGCTTACCAATCAGCTTGTGCTCGGTTACAACGATCAGGCCGCCAATCCCTTCGTGCGCACCTATCATCCCGACCATGACAACCGCAACGCCACCTTCGATGCGTTCGTGGCGCAGGGCGTGGAATCCTACGGCATCGTGCGCGATGTCTCGCTGCTGCTGGTGGCGCCGGCGAACGACTTCAACGGACTCACCTCCGGCAGCCGCACCCTCGTCGGCAACTACGGGGAGGTCATCACCCTGCAGGGCAAGGGGAGTGAATCCAAACAATACGCCGTGCAGGGCAGCGTCACGTTGAATCGCATCACTGACATTCCCAACCTGGTCACCACCGCGCCATGAAGACATTTGAGCCACGGATGAACACGGACAGACACGGATGCAGACCCGTTGGAGTTCACGCTTCAGCGTGGTTCCCGGCGGGAGCGCGGCATTCATGCCGCAGAGGCGTTGCTCGGAGCAAGGTGTCCGAAGATTCGAACCGTGTTGACTCGCGAAAGTTTCTGCGGACTGAAGTCCGCGCTCCGTGGGAAACACCCTCTATTCTTACTGCAATCACGCGTATCTTTGCCGCACCGACAAAGATTTGGGCGTTGCATTGGCATCCTCTCCCCGCGACGCAGGAGTGGGGAGAGGAACGAGGAGAGGGGTTCGATACCCGGAAACCTCCTCTCCCCGGCCCTCTCCTCCATTCCCATGGAGGAGAGGGAGTGGTTGCGACTCTGCCGCGCTGGGTTCAACCGTGTCAATCGGTGGCCGGCAAACCTTTTCAACCCTCCACCCTGGTCACCCTCAACTGATCCGCTGCCATGAAGACGTTTGACACCTTTTCCATTAACCAACACCCGGTAAATCCTGTTATGAAAAACATCCCTCCATCCACCGCCCTCGTCCGGCCGGCGGGCCTTCCCCTGGCTGGCGCCGTGCCCCTGCTCATCCTCGCCGCGCTGCTGCTCGC